>JBAWGU010000109.1:0-2379 GCA_049593215.1 Pyrinomonadaceae bacterium | reverse complement strand
CCCTTTGCGTGTGCGCGCGTTGGTGTGGGTGCGCTGCCCGCGCACGGGAAGCCCGCGACGATGGCGCAAGCCTCTGTAGCAACCAATGTCCATCAAACGCTTGATGTCCATCTGGATGCGCTTGCGTAGGTCGCCTTCGATCTCGCCCTGAGTCTCAAGGATCGAACGAATGCGGCCAAGCTCATCTTCGCTCAAATCGCGTATGCGCGAATTGGGGCTGATCTGCGCCTCTTTCAAAATAGAGGTCGCACGCGAACGCCCGATGCCGTAGATATATGTCAGACCAATCTCCGCGCGTTTGTGGGGCGGAAGATCAACGCCAGCTACACGAGCCATGTTTCTCTCTCTTCTCCGTTGGTAAAACTATCCTTGCCGTTGCTTATGCTTTGGATTGGTGCAGATCACTCTCACGACGCCCTTGCGGTGGATGACCTTGCAGTTGTCGCACATCTTTTTGACTGAAGCCCGTACTTTCATCTCGCCCTCCGGCGCAAAAAACTTTTCAGCAGCCTACTTGTAACGATAAGTGATTCGGCCCCGGTTCAAATCATACGGTGAAAGCTCAACTAATACGCGGTCACCGGGAAGGATACGTATAAAATGCTTGCGCATCTTGCCAGAGATGTGCGCAAGCACCTGATGCTGGCTTTCCTCTAATTCGACGCGAAACATGGCGTTCGGCAGGGTTTCCAAAACCTTCGCCATGACCTCTATCGCTTCTTCCTTCGCCATATCCTCTTATAGTTAAAATTATATAGCGCCGACAAACCATGTATCGTAACACAGCCTTAAAGCTTTGCCAAACGGAGCCGCGCGCCTCCGCTAAACACTCACCGTTTCCTCTTTTTTCAACGCCGGTTCATTCACGCGAGTCAGCACTTCCGGCCCATTTTCCGTAATCGCAATCGTATGCTCGACGTGTGCGCTCGGCTGCCCGTCCAGCGTGATAACCGTCCAGCCGTCAGCCAGCACCTTCGTTTGATGCGTGCCCATGTTAATCATCGGCTCGACGGCGAAGACATAACCGTTCTTGATCTTCGCGCCCTTGCCCGGCGTGCCGTAGTTCGGAATCTGCGGGTCTTCGTGCATACGCCGCCCGATGCCGTGCCCGACATACTCACGCACAATGGAATAGCCGTGCGCTTCCGCGTAGCTTTGCACCGCCCAGCCAATATCGCCGAGATGCCTTCCCGCACGGCACTCTTCAATCGCACGCTCAAGACATTCTTCAGCAACGCGAATCAGTTGCCGAAGGTCTTCGCTTACATGCCCGACAGGAATCGTCGTCGCCGTGTCGCCGACAAAGCCTTCGAGCGTCGCGCCCACATCAATCGAAAAGATGTCGCCTTCCTTCAAGTTGTACCTGGAAGGAAAGCCATGCACGACCTGTTCGTTGACGGACGCGCAGATAGAAAATGGAAAGCCGTGATAGCCTTTGAAGGTTGGCAGCGCGCCCGCGTCGCGGATCATCTTCTCAGCCGCCGCGTCCACTTCCAGAGTCGTCATCCCCGGCTCGACCAGCAGGCGCAACTCCTGAAGCACACGCCCCACCAACTGCCCTGCGGCGCGCATCTTCTCCAACTCTCTTCTGGACTTTCCGATAATCATAAACAAGTGATGAGTGATGAATGATGAGTGATGAGTGAAAAAGCAGAAGCTCTTATCTCATCACTCATTACTCATCACTCATTACTATCTTTTCTATATCTGCGTAAATCGCTTCCGGGTCGCGTGTGCCGTCAACGCGATGCAGACGTTCGGAAGCCTTGTAATAACTGAGCAGGGGGCGCGTCTGTTCATCGTATGTAGCGAGACGCACTTTGATTTTTTCTGGCGCGTCGTCTGCGCGATGAACGAGTTGCGCTTCGGGGTGAAGATCGCAAACGCCCTCCGATTTTGGTGGCTTGAAATAGACGTTGTAAATCTCGCCGCAGACAGGACAGGAACGACGGCCTGTCATGCGCTTCTCTAACAAATCGAAAGGCACATCAACAACGATGGCAACAATCTTCTTGCCTTGCTCCGTAGCTAAATTTTCAAGCATCTCGGCCTGCGCCGTCGTGCGCGGAAAGCCGTCAAGGATGTAACCCTTTTTGCAATCTTCGCGCCCTGTTCTTTCTCGAACGATGCGAATCACCAGCTCATCCGAAATGAGTTTGCCGGAAGACTGCACGGCGCGGACTTCTTCCGCAAGCGGCGTCTCTGATTTAGCCAGCGCGCGAAAAATATCGCCCGTCGAAATCTGCGGCAATCCCAAACGCTCTTGCAACAGACGCGCCTGCGTTCCCTTGCCCGCGCCCGGCGCACCCATCAAGACGATAATCTTCGACATAAAGACAGTGATGAGTGATGAGTGATGAGTAATGAGTGAAAAGCTCT
>JBAWGU010000108.1:0-12745 GCA_049593215.1 Pyrinomonadaceae bacterium | reverse complement strand
CTTCATTTCAACGCATCCGAATTAACAAAGTATCCTGCGAGCAGCCAGTGCCCGTCGCGCTCAAGGAGCGTGATTGTTTCCATGCCTTCGGCGCGGTCGAAGGTGGTGCGATAAGTGATAACGAAAGAGTGGCCGGGAATCGGGCCGCCTGTGTTGCGTTGCTCTGTGGCCGTGTGATAGGCGCGGCTCTTGACGTTGCCGAGACGGGTTTTCAAAGTCTCGAAGAAAGCCTTTGACTCTTCCGAAGTGGCCCTGTGCCGCCACTCTTCCGCAGACTCTTGATAAATCTTATCGAACTCGCCCGCATCAATCTCGCTCGTCAAACTGTCAATCGCACTTTGCGCTCCATCAGGAATCCCGCTCCTGCTCCCGCTCAAAGTGCAGGAGAGAAAGGCAAAAGGCAAAAGTAAAAAGGCAAAAGTCAGGGGAAGCCAACTTCTTATTAAACTGCTCAAGGTGAGCTTATTAATTGAAAGTGGTTTCCGCCTCCCTTTTGCCTTTTGCCTTTTTACTTTTGCCTTAAGCATCGTGATTCAGCATTGACGCTAGCTCCTGAGCGCGATTACAACTCAACCCACGGCGTTGGCTCTTTCGGGTAAGAGAGCGTGATCTGTGTCTCTGTTTGAAAGAGCGGGGCGCGTTCGCGCAGGGCCGATTCGGCGGTAATCTGTGCGACGTATGGATTGTTGGCGCGTTGCGAGAGATGCGCCAGCACTATGTGGCGCGCTGTGCCGTCAAAGCCGTCGCGCAGCCATTCGGCAACGTCTTCGTTTGAGAGATGGCCTGTGCGCGAGAGTATGCGTTGTTTGAGTTCCCACGGGTACACGTCGCAAGCTTTGAGCATGTCGCGGCTGTGATTGGATTCGATGACGATGGCGGCGCAGCCGCGCAAGCGTTCCGTAATCAGAGTCGTGATGTGGCCGAAGTCCATCAGCGTCGCAATCTTGATTCCGTCATGCGTTGCCGTGAATCCAAAATTATCAACAGCGTCGTGCGGGATGGTGAACGGATGAAAGTCTATCTCGCCAATCTTAAAATCTTTGCTCGACTCAATCTCTTCCGTCCTCTCACGCAGCGCGTCCATACGCTTGCGCGGCTCATCATTCGAGACGCCGCGCCGCTCGCCGAAGTAAGCTTCGCGCGTCATGCCTGAGATGAAGACAGGGCAACACAAATTTTTAAGAAGCACGCGCAAGCCGCCAGCATGATCGCCATGCTCGTGCGTGATGATAACTCCGTCAAGACGCGCCGAATCTTCACCGACAAGCGCGAGGCGGCGCACAGTCTCTTTCGCGCTCATCCCGGCATCAACGAGCACGCGCGTCTCGCCCGCGACAATCAACATCGCGTTACCAGTGGAGCCGCTACCGAGCACTGTGAATTTCATAAGTTTCGAGTTTCGAGTTGCGAGTTTCGAGTTCCGCAGCTTTTAACTCGAAACCCTAACACTCCAAACTCGAAACTTTTATATCTCCAAACGCGCGCGGTCAACGCTGAAGCCGTTGAGGTCGCCGAGCGCGCCGAGGGCCATCGCTTCCGTAGTGAAATGTTTGCGTGCAATCTCCTGAACCTGTTCGGAGGTGACGGCTTCGAGGCGGCGTATCATCTCGTCGGGCGTGATGCGTTTGCCGTGTACGATCTCCTGCCGCGCGAGCGTTCCGGCTCGCACGCTCGAAGATTCCAGACTCAACAGAATTGACGAGACGGCCTGATCTTTGACGAGCTTAAGCTCATCTTCGCTGACGCCTTCGCGCACGAGGCGGCGCAGCTCTTGAAGAGAGAGGTCCAAAACTTCGTCGAGTTGTTCGGGCGAAGTTCCCGCGTAGATTGAGAAGACGCCCGTGTCCGTGTACGCGTGCGCGCCTGCGCCGACTGAATATGCGAGACCGCGCTCCTCGCGTATGGATTGCCAGAGACGGCTCGAAGTTCCGCCGCCGAGAATGTTTGCAAGGAGGCTACCCGCGTAACGCGCTTCGCTGTGCGCGTCGGGCCACGGGGCGGCGATGATGAGATGAGCCTGCTCAAGCTCTTTTTTGCGCTCAATCAAAATCGGCGCGGCGGGCGCAGGCCGGGTCGTCTCTGAATGATTCGACGCAACCGAACTCTCAACAGCAACGCTCTCATCAAACACCCGCGCGGCAAGCTCTACCAACAGAGCGTGGTCCACATTGCCTGCGGCGGCGATGATGAGATTGCGCGGGCTGTACTCGCTCCTGTGATAACTGAAGGTCTTATCTCGATTAAACGATGAGACTGTTTCGGCGGTGCCTTCGATGGGCAGGCCGAGAGGATGATTCGGAAAGAAGGCGGCGTTGAAGAGTTCGCCCAAGAATTCATCGGGCGTATCTTCGACCATCTTCATCTCTTCGATGATGACTTTCTGCTCGCGCTGCAAATCCTCTTCATCGAAACGCGGGTGCGCGAGCATGTCCGAGATAAGATCGAAAGCCTGCGGCAAGGCCGTGTCCACAACCTTCATCGAAAAACCTGTCATCTCGTGCGTCGTGAAGGCGTCAAAGTTTCCGCCCAGACGGTCTGATTCGACGGCGATGTCCATTGCCGTGCGACGCGTCGTGCCTTTGAAGACGGCGTGCTCGATGAAGTGGCAGATGCCGTTGAGTTCCGTTGTTTCGTGGCGCGAGCCGCGCCTGACCCAGATGCCAATGGTGACGGAGCGCAGCCCCGGCATAAGCTCCGTCAAGACGGTCAAACCGTTCGGGAGTCTGGTCGTTTGAACCTGATCTATCATGTGAAACTGAAAAGCAGAAAACCTCTCGGCGGCGTGTTGAGAAAACATCTTCGTGTCTGAAAAGTTATCGTAACACGCCGCAAAATTAGCGGCAAATGTGAAGGGCTGTCCGTGGTCCGTTGCCCGTTGTCCGTTGTTTTGAGTGTCGCTCATGGCGGATGCTTTGTTTCCAGCATTCGACTTAGCCAACACAAACAACGGACAACTGACTACTGACTACGGACAATCCGACAATCGCCCATCTTGACATGCTTTACGCAGTTGGCGGAAAATAGCGTCCTCTCAGGCAGGTGGATTTTGTGGCTATGCCGGAAGCGACCCCAGACGCTCCGTTTTTTTCAGGTGGCGGGCAACAACCTCGACACGCGCGGTCATCTGAAGTCTTAGAAGAAAGTTCTTTCCTTTGAGATGTGGCTGACAAATAGAGTGTTTCGCTTGAGGGGCGTGCCCTGTAGACTCCCGTTCGAGAGTGGATGCGCGCCCGTTGGAGGTTTAGCCGCGATGAGAAAAGCTTTGCGTTTGAGTTTGACGTTGCTGTTTGCGCTTTCGGCTGTAACGCTTGCGAGCGTGCCGCATGTGCTTGCTGCTGGCGGGAGCGCGAACAACCGTTTGCTTGCCACCGTCACAGGCTCTGTGCGCGACAACAGGGGCAACCCGCTCGCGGGCGCAGTCGTCTCGCTCATCAAAGACGGCGCGGACAAAATCGCCAAAGAGACGCGCAGCGCGCCGGACGGAAGTTTCACCGCGCGCATCGCTCCGGGCCGCTACAGCGTGCGCGCCATCGCAGACGGCTTCAGCGAAGTTCTCTTTCCCTCAGCGCAAATCAATCCATCGGACCAACTCGTCTATCGCTTCAACCTCGAACCTGTAGGGCAGGGACGCACAGTGCCTGAGCGTCGCAACGACCGCGACAATGTGAAGTGGCGTCTGCGCTCGGCCAACAGCCGCCGCTCAATCTTTCAGGCGGGCGAGGGCGAAGACGAAACGATTAACGCAGTAATCGAATCAGAAGAGGCTGCGAACGTTGATGGCATAGATGTAGCTGTGATGCCGACGGAGGCGGAAGAGAGTCAAAGGCCCGTGCGCACGCAGGGCGTGTTTGAGACTTACGCTGCCGCTTCTGCGAATCCTTTCGCGTCTAACTATACGAGCGTCAACTTCGCAGTCGCGCAGCCCGCAGGCGAGAATCTTAACTTAATCTTCTCCGGCCAGTTTGGAAGAGGCGAAGGTGCGCCGCAACGCCTTGAAGGTCTGGTCCAGTGGAATGCGAACGACCGCCACCGCGTGAGCATGAGTCTTGGCGGAGCGCGCATCGGCACAAACGCGATGACGGGCGACTCGTCATCAGTGGGCCAACTCGGTCAACTCTCCGTGCGCGCCGTTGATGAATGGGTCGTGCGCGACGGCGTGGTGATTGTGATGGGCCTCGATTACTCGCGCTTTGTCGGCGCAAGCAACGCTCATTCGATTACGCCGCGTCTTGGCATCCAGTTTGACGCAAACTCGCGCACGCGCCTCCGGGCCGCTTATGCGCCGGGCATTGAGCGAAACGGAGTGCAGAGCAGCGCAGTGTTTGAAGACGGCGGGATAAATTTCAAACAGCCTCTGGCCGAACCCGTTGCGCTCGTTGACGGGCGAGCGGTGATGGAGCGCAGCCGCCGTTTTGAGTTTGGCGTTGAGCGTGTGCTTGATAACAAGTCGAGCGTTGAAGCGACTGCATTTTTTGATACGACGACGGGACGCGGCGTAGGCTTGTTGAGCCTGCCGCTTAACGCTTTTGAAGGCGAGAGCGGCGAGTCTCTGATTAACGTGGCGAACCAGCAGGGCAACGCGCGCGGGATGCGTGTCGTCTATTCTCGCCGCATCAACAAGGTCTTGAGCGCGCAGGGCGGCTATTCTTTCGGGCGCGGCCAGCGTCTCTCACCCGCAGGCATCACCAAGCCTTCAGACCTTTTCAGCAACGGATTTTTCCAGACCGCCGCGCTTCAGATGGAAGCGGACTTTGGAAAAGGAACGCGCATCCGCACGGTCTTCCGCTTCTCGCCTGACGCGACAGTGTTTGCCATTGATCCTTTTGCGGGACGCCTCGCAGTCTTCGACCCGTCGCTAAGCATTCAGGTCACACAGGAGTTGCCAACCTTCGGGCTGCCCGTGCGCGCCGAAGCCGTCATTGACGCGCACAACCTCTTCGACTCGCAGACGAACACGGAAAACGGCGAGACCCTGATGCAACTCATCAACGCGCGGCGCACAGTGCGCGGCGGCATCTCTGTCAGGTTCTAAAGAAGGCAAAAGGAAAAAGGCAAAGGGTAAAAGGAAGGCGGAAACCACTTTCAATTAAAAATTGGCTTCCCCGAACTTTTACCTTTTTCCTTTTGCCTTCTTCAGTTTGCCTTTCTCCAAATTCTCGTACAAATACGAAAACTTGGATAGGGCCAGATGCTCAAAATTTCCAAGTAATTGCGAAGTTTGGACACCCTCTTCGCAAAATTGTGGCGAGAAGGCTCTCGCCTCTGTGAGATTGAAAGGTATTCAGGGGCGCGCGTGCAGGCTTTGAGTTTGAGGCTGACTTGGAACATTGATTGCCTTAATGGAAGCGATGTTGGGGTGTGTCCAATCGTAAATGAGAGGTTGGGAGAGAGTTGAAAGGGTCTGTGCTGACAACACGAACTTGGATGCTGCTGATTGCGGCAGCCTTGCTCGTGGCCGCAGGCATCATCAATTTCCAGCAACGCCTCAAGCACAAATCCCCGCCCACAGACGGCATCACCTGGATAGACACGAAGGACGGAGTAATCGCCCAAACGGTTGCGCCGGGTTCGGCGGGTGAACGAGCGCAGATTCTTCGTGGCGATCACCTGCTCCGCATCAGCCAGAATGAAGGCATAGCTCACGACCCAACTTACGATCAGATCACACGCGCCCGCGACGTTGAAATCTATCTTGATGAAGCGGGTGTCGGCGGGCGGCTATCATACAGGATCGAACGTCCATCATATCCCGAAGGAACGCGCTACTATTACGCAGACCTTATCTCTCTCAATTCCGTTCCAAACTTTACCTCGCGCGAAATCTATCTCAACCTGATCGGCCTCGTCTGGCTCTTTATAGGCATTTTCGTTCTCTTCAAACAGGGCGGGCGCGCTCCCTTCGTCCTGCACTTTGCGACCATCTGCCTGACGGCTTTCGTCTTCCACTTCTACGAGCAGATCGGCTCTTACAGAGATTTGGATCAGGCGATAGCCTTCTTGAAGAGCGCCGCCTTCATCATCTTCGGGCCGCTCTTCCTGCACTTCTGCGCGATCTACCCGACGCGCTATCATCTCTCAAACGAAAGACGCTGGCTCACGCCTTTAATTTACGTTCCGGCAATCATTCTGCTCGTCGCCGCGTCCTTCATCTTCTTCGTTCCAACTTCAAGACTGGGCCACGACCTGTCGCCAAACTTCGTCGGAGAGTTCTATCGCGTCAGCTTCATACACTTCTGGCTCGCGCTTATCGGGAGCGCGTACCTGCTCGTGCGCACGTTCGTTAAAAGCGAGTCAGCTATCGTGCGCCAGCAACTCAAATGGGTCGTGTGGGGTTCGGCTCTGGCGATAACGCCGTTCACGCTCTTTTACGCCATCGGCTACATGTATGGCGTGGTGAGCGGCGAGAGTTGGTTGACGGACGTGGCAGTTTTGCCGCTTATCCTGATACCGCTCACGTTCGGCAACTCCGTCGTGCGCTATCGCCTGATGGACGTTGACGTGGTTGTGCGCCGCGTGGCTGCTTATGCGCTGGCGACTCTCGCCGTCGCTTTGATGATCGGCATGGTCGTCTATCTTGCGGGACTCTACGCGCTGGGCGGCGAGGCCACGCCGGGCGAGATTACTCTGCGTGTCATCATCGCGGTTGTGGCGATGGCTGTGATCGTGATGGTTGCCGCGCCTTTCAAGAGCTTCGTGCAGGTGCGTATTGATCGTCTCTTTTACGGCGAGCGTTACGACATGCGCAACGGCCTGCTGGATTTCGGGCGCACGCTTTCCGCCACCTCCACGCTTGAGCCTCTGCTCGATGCGCTCGTCAGCCGTTTGGAGCAAGTCCTCAACGTCAAACGCATCGCTATCTTCATCGAAGACGGGAGAGCCGCTTCAGGTTATAGAGTGGCGCGCGCAGTCGGATTGTCGGAAACGATGATTGTGCCGCCGGATTTCCGCGAGATGATTCGTGTGCGCTCGGCAGACACGGGCGTTGTGCGCGCAGATGATCTTGACCTCGTGCCTGAGACGACCAACTTCGTGCGCCGCGCGCTTCATTACTACGTGCCCTGCGTTGTGCGCGGGCGCATGGTTGCAGTCATTGGTTTGGGCCGCTCCGTTGATGGCGCGCTGCTTTCTTCGGAAGACGTTGAGATACTGCGCACAGTCTCCGGCTATGTGGCTGTGGCGATTGAGAACAGCCTGCTTTACGAAGAGCAGCAGGAGCGCGCCGCAGAGCTTCAGCTCCTCAAAGAGTTTAACGAATCCATCGTCGAATCAATCAATGTGGGCCTGCTTGCAGTGGACCTCGAAGGGCGCGTGACAGGCTGCAACTCTGCGCTTGAAGAGATGCTCGGCATACACCGTGATGAGAGCACGGGCAAACTCGTCGAAGACCTCTTCGCAGAAGATTTCGCAGAGACCCTCCGTCAGGTTTTAGGCAAAGCGCGCTGGCAGCTTTCAGAGCTACGCAACATCTATAAGCTGCACACGGCGACACGCAACGGGCGTTCGCTGGTCCTTAACATCGCGCTCGCGCCACTGCGCGCAGATTCGCAAGGTCGCACAGGCTCGCTCGTCGTCCTCGAAGATGTCACCTCGCGTGCGCGCCTTGAAGAACAGTTACAGCAGCGCGAGAAACTTTCATCCATCGGCCTCCTTGCCGCAGGCGTGGCGCATGAAGTGAACACGCCCCTGACAGGCGTTTCGTCTTACACGCAGATGCTTTTAGGCATGATGCCTGAGACAGACCCGAAGCATGTGCTGCTTCAGAAAGTCAGACGACAGGCCGAGCGCGCCTCCAACATCGTCAACAACCTTCTCAACTTCTCGCGCACGGGCAGCGTCACGGAGTTTACAGAGCTTGATGTCAATCGCGTGCTTGATGACACCTTGCAACTGCTTGAGCCTCAACTGCGCCGCAGCCAGATAGAGCTTGTGCGCAAGTACGATTCCGAGCTTCCTAAAATTTTCGCCAACGGCGGCAAGCTCCAACAGGTCTTTACAAACCTTCTCTTAAACGCACGCGACGCGATCCCTGAAGGCGGGCGCATCACTCTCTCAACCTCAACGAAAGATGATGAGACCCTTGCCGTCGAAATCACAGACACAGGCATCGGCATCGCGGCTGAAAACGTCGCCAAGATTTACGATCCGTTTTTCACCACCAAAGGCGTCGGGCGCGGCACAGGCTTAGGTCTCGCCGTCTCCTACGGCATCGTGCAGGAACACTCCGGCCACATCACCGTCGAGAGCACGCCCGGCAAAGGCACCACCTTCCGCATCACGCTCCCAACGGCCCACGCACGCGCGCGTTTGCAAGCCGCGAGCGATTAATCCCGGGAGCGCAGGCATCTTGCCTGCCAAGCGAGCTTGTAGCTCGCTCCTCAGCTTTCATTAAATATCAGCATTGAATCTAATGTTTCGCTTGACTGTGCGATAGCACAGTATGCAGGCAAGATGCCTGCGCTCCCGGCAAATGCGCTCCATGGTGATTCGGAAACATCGTCACTCGCATTGTATAATTCCCAGACCATAAACGGCGGACAACTATCTGCAAGGTTTTGTCGTCCATCGTCTATGGTCTAATTTTATGAAGACGGATAGACGAATGGCGAAAAAGGGTTCGGTGCTCGTCGTTGACGACGAGGAAATTATGCGCGACGTGTTGGAGACTCTGCTCTCTGCCGAAGGCTTTCGCGTTGATCTGGCGAAGACGGGTGAAGAGGGAATAGAGGCTTACGGGCGTCGCGCTTACGATGTGGTCCTTTTGGACGTTTCGATGCCGGGCATGGGCGGACTGCGCGCGCTCGAAGAGTTTTTGAAAATGGACGCGGAGGCCGTCGTGATTATGATTACGGCCTACGCGACTTTTGACACGGCGATTGCCGCATGGGAGCGCGGCGCAATCGGCTGCATTCGCAAGCCGTTTCAGAACGAGCAGATCGTTGGGCAGGTCACGGCGGGCGTGAAGCGCAGGCGCAAGGAAGAGGAGCGGCAAACCTTGAGGCGCGCGATGAGTCGCGTCGTTGATCGCGGCTCGATTGTTGGACGCTCCGACGGGATGCAGGACGTGTTCAAGCTGGTGGACCAGGTCGCGCCCGCGCGCTCAACTGTTTTAATTACAGGCGAGAGCGGCACAGGCAAAGAACTGATTGCCAAAGCGATTCACGAATCGAGCCAGCGCGCACAGAAAGCTTTCATTCCCGTCAACTGCTCCAACATTCCTTCAGAGCTTCTGGAAGCTGAACTCTTCGGCCACACGCGCGGCGCGTTCACCGGCGCTGTAGCCGCAAAGAAAGGCTACTTTGAAGTCGCGGACGGCGGCTCAATTTTTCTTGATGAGATCGGAGACATCCCGCCTGAAACGCAGGCGCGTCTATTGCGAGTGATTCAAGAGCGTGAGTTTACCCCGCTCGGCGACACCACGCCGCGCCGCGTTGACGTGCGCATCATCGCCGCCACCAACATTGATTTGAAAGAAGCCGTCAAGCAGGGAATCTTCCGCGAAGATTTATACTATCGCCTCTCCGTCGTGCCGATTGAATTGCCGCCTCTGCGCGACAGGCGCGAAGACATCCTGCCTCTCGCACAGCATTTCATACGCAAGTACAACGAAGAGAATGGACGGCAGGTCTCCGAACAGATTGGCCCTGAAGTTCTGGCCCTTTTGGAATCCTACTCATGGCCCGGCAACGTGCGCGAGCTTGAGAACACGATTGAGCGCGCCGTCGTCATTGCGCCCGGCGACGAGGTGACGCGCGAATGTTTACGCACGGAAATCAGCGACCCGCAATCCTCGCTGCAAGAGCGTGAAGGCTCAAGCAGCGCACAGGTCATAGACATTGGGCGCGGCGTCAACTTCTACGACGAAGTGCGCCGCTTCGAGATAGACCTCATCCGCCGCGCACTCGATCAGACCGGCGGCCACCAATCCCGCGCCGCACGTCTGCTTGGCATGAATGCAACCACGCTCAACTCCAAGATCAAGACTTACAATATTAATTTGAGACAATAAGAACTATACCGGATTGCAAGATGGGAGAAGCGGAGGCCGTGCCCGCCTTCCTTTCGCTTCTCATCTATTTTTGCTCTCTACCTTCTGGCCGCTTCTCAGGTTTTTATCTGCGCGTGCGATTACGTCGTCGCCGGATTCATTATCGGAGAGCGTGGCTATGCTGACGCTCAGATTAAGATGAAGGTCGCGCTGCCCGTCTGTGAAAGAGTGTGAAGCGGCGGCTGCGCTGATTTTTTCTGCGAGAGAGTGCGCGCCTTCGAGGTTTGTTTCGGGGAGCAGGAGTAGAAACTTTTCGTCGTCGTAGCGGAAGAGAAGGTCTGAGTGGCGGACGACGCTTGCGAGGATGAGTGCCGTCTGCTTGAGCAGTTCTTCCGCGTCGCGTTTGCGCGAATCTGCGATAGCAGGCTTCTCAACATTATGGGAGCGCAGGCGTTCAGCCTTCGGCTGTTGAAGATTGCCGAGCGCGACCATCAGGCAGGAGAGCGGGCGATTGTAGCGGTGCGCTGCGGCCTCTTCGTGTTCGAGGGAGCGTTGCAGAGCCTGACGATTGAGCAGCCCTGTCAGAGAGTCTGTCATCGCCTGTTCCTGCGCCGAGAGAACATCAGTGCGTGCTTCCTCTGCGCTCGCGCGCAGGTGGTCACGCTCTCGCTTGATGCGTATGGCGACATCAACGCGCGCGAGGAGTTCTTCGACCTTGAAGGGCTTGCTGATGTAATCGTTTGCGCCGAGCGCGAGGGCGTTGACTTTTGTCTGCGTCTCGTCGCGCGCCGAGAGAAAGATGATGGGAATATCCTGCGTCGCGGCGTCATCTTTAATCAAGCGACAGGCTTCGAGGCCGTCCATCACAGGCATCATCACGTCCAGAAGCACAAGGTCCGGCCTCTCTTCACGCGTCTTCTCGACGGCCTCGCGCCCGTTCTCAGCCGTCAACACGCGATAGCCCTCGCGCTCCAGACGCCGCTCAATCAGGTTGCGGTTGATCGGCTCATCGTCAACAACAAGAATCGTCAGCAAGCTCTCTTTTATATTGTCACTCATGAATAATTTACTCATTTACTCATTGGTTCATTGATTCAATGAGTCAATGAGTAAATGAACCAATTTATCAATTACTTCATCCCTCATCCCTTTGCCCTCTGCTCTGCCTTTATGAGTCTGCTCCCGGAATTTCGAGCGGCAGTCGAAACCAGAAGGTAGAGCCTTCGCCCGGCGTTGAGGTGACGCCGATGTGCCCGCCGAGACGTTGGACCAGACGTTTCGAGATTGCGAGGCCCAAACCTGTGCCGCCATGAAGGCGCGTGTTAGAAGCATCGCCCTGACGAAACTCTTCAAAGAGATGCGGGAAAGCGATGGTGTCAAAGCCGATGCCTGTGTCTGTGACGTTCACCTGCACGCCGTCCTTTTCGACGCGCTCAACTGTGATCTGGATCATGCCCGTGTCTGTGAATTTGACGGCGTTTGATAAGAGGCTCATCAGAACTTGCCGCACGCGCTCAGAGTCTGTGCGAATGACGGGCGCGTCCTGAGAAATCTTCGTCTTGATTTCCAGTCCCTTCCCCTCCGCGATGGAGCGCACGCCTGCGACGGCGCGGCGGATGATGTCGTCAAAGGCGATGCTGTCCATGTAGATTGGAAAACGGTCGGCATCAATGCGTGCCAGATCGAGCGTATCTTCGACCATGCTCAAGAGCCTGTCCGCCGAATCAATAATCGTTTGCACGTCCGCGCGCTGCTGTTCGTTAAGCTCGCCTGAGAAGCCGTCCTTGAGCATCTGCGCGTAGCCGATGACTGCGTTAAGCGGCGTGCGCAGCTCGTGCGAGATGATGGACATAAACTCCGATTTGTGGCGCTCCGATTGATGAAGATTTTCCTCAAGCTCTTTGACGTGCAGAGCGTGAGAGTGTTCCGCTCCGCTCTGCTCAAGATTCTGCATGGCGACGGCAATGGGGCGCGTGAAGAGGTCTGCGAGGCGTTGCTCGTCTGCGCTGACTTCGACGGCGACGCGCGAGAAGGTGACGAGCACGCCGAGCAATCTGTTTGCAGGACCAACAATGGGCGTGGCCCAGGCTGCGCGAAGGCCGGACCAGCGAACCGCCGCATAAATCTCCGCAAAGCGCGTCTCGCTCGCGAGGTCTGCGACCACGCCTACACGCCGCTCCGCCGCCAGCCCGCAAACAGGGTCGCGCAAAGTAATGCCCTGCCGGTAACGCTCCATGATGCCCGTCGGAAGATGCTTGGAGGCGCTCAGGTGAAACTCCTGCGCCTCTTCATCCCAGCGCAGGATGGCAGCCGCGTCCGTGCCCGCAATCTTGGACCATGAATCGAGCACGGCGCGCAGCGTTCGATCCATCGAAGCCTCGCTTGAGACTTCGCTCGCAAGCCGCAGAAGGGTGAGCAGGTCTTCGATGTAAGAACGCAGTCGGCTGTGAAGCTGCGCGTTAAGAATGAGCGGCGCGATTGTTTCCGCAATGCGCGCAAGCAGCAGTTGCTCGTCGTGAGACCAGCGCCTTTGCGCGTCGGATTCGACAAGGCCGATGGCCGCTAGAATCTGTCCGCCGTAAATCACAGGCGTGAAAAAAGCCGAGAGCGCGCCGAGACGTTCGGCGAGCGGTTGAAGGTCGCGGCTTCCTGTGCGCTCGGCCCGCATGTCTTCGATCCAGACCGGACGCTGTTCCGTATAAACCACACGCTCTGCGCGCGAGACGGGCGCGTGTATCTCAAGCGGCGGACGGTCTGTGC
>JBAWGU010000107.1:0-10488 GCA_049593215.1 Pyrinomonadaceae bacterium | reverse complement strand
TTAGCATTAAACATGGAATTAAACTGAGAGCGACCCGTCTGCAACCTCTGCCCTAGCTTTCCTCTCATCTTCAGGCTCGACCCAACGCTCTCCTGTTTCCAACTGGACCACGACGCGCGCGTACTGTGCAGCCTGCCGTGCGGCCTGTCGCGCGAGTCCTACGTCACCATCGTTGATGGCCTTCAGAGCAGCGTCGCCCATCTCTCGCGCCGTCATGCGATACATCTCTATCTGTTCCATTCCTTCGCTTGCCATAAATGCACTTGCCCTTTTCAGATTGACAAAGAATGAAAGCATCTTCTAGCTTTTGAGCACGGATTATAACAAATGCGACACAGGCTTATCCAAAGCAGCGGCGTGGCGTGGACCGCTCTTTACGCCGCCTTCATCATCTGGGTCTATGCGACGGAGCCGCGCACGCTCAAAGAAGTGGCAACGAACACGCAGGTCGCCGCCGGAACTTATCAGGCTGATCAGGCGAAGTTTGACTCGGCGCTCGCGCTCTTTCGTCAGGAGCAGTTTCGTGCGGCGCGCGACGAATGGATGCGAGCAGACCCCGCGCGACAGGACGCGCGCACGCAGTTCTACACCGCCTACGCTTTTTACAGAGAAGGCTGGGGCCGCGTTTACAGCGACGATGCGCTGTTCAGGCAGGGACTCGAAGCGATTAATCGCGCCATCAGTCTTGCGCCGAACGGCGCGCTCACTGTTGACGATCCGGGTTTGCAGATGCACACAGCCGCAGAATTAAAAACAGAACTTGAACAGGGCACAGAGCGAAGTTGGGGCGATTTGAACCCGCTTAAAGTTTTGCGAACGAGAAAATGAAAGGCGGTAATGTAAGAGCGCGTTTCGCGGCTTTGCCGCGTCTGTTAATCTAAGAATGGCAACTGATAATCGTTCAAAGAATAAAGCGGTGGTGCGTTTCCATTTGTTGCCGACGATCTTTTTGACGGTGGCGCTGCTGGGAGGTTTGCGCGTGAGCGCGTTGACGAGCGCCTTCGTCTTCGTCGCGCCGCCGCTCATCACGCTCGTGCTTGGCGCGCTCCTGATGCTGCTCTTTGTGCGCGGCCATTTGATAGAGCCGCAGAAATGGATTGCGAATGATAAGCCTCTGCTGACAAACCTTTCGCACGCGCTCACGCTTCTGTCGCTCTTCTTCGCATCGGCGCAGGCGTTTAACTCCGTCTTGCCTGAGAGCGGATTGCTCTACTGGCTCTTCTCTTTCTTCTTTTTGTGGACGCTCTGGAACAACCAGTTCGCGGCGTTTGACGCGCGCCGCCTCTTGCGCAGCCTCGCCGTACTCTTCGGCACAGCCTTCGTGCTCAAGCACATGCTGCTGGCAAGCCTCTACGCGCCGGAGGGAGGTTTCCTCAAGCGGCTCGCGGGCGCGATGCTCGAAGGCGTCGCGCTCGGCACGCTCGACGCGCAAAGGTTTGCGCCCGCCACAGGCTACATCTCTTTCTTCACGCTCGCGCTCTACGTCGCAGGTCTCATCATGCTCATGGCATCAACGGGAATTGAAACGGATGAGAAGGCCGCTCAACTCATACGCGCTTACCAAAAACTCTCTCAGCACGAACGCCTCAGCGTGCGCGAAGCAATCATCGAGAAGGAAACGAACCTCACGCATGATGCGCCGCAACTTGAATCCCCTAAGAAATTGTAGGGGCAAGGCAAGTCCGCAGCCCGCACAATTTACAAAGCAATTCAAACAGGATGGACAGGATAGACAGGATAAAGAAGAAACGCGGAATGAGGAATAATGAATGATGAATAGCAAACTCTTCGTCTTTCATTCCGCGTTCATCATTTCTTTCATCCTGTCTATCCTGTCCATCCTGTTAATTTATTGTTATAGCAAGAAGCGGGCAGAGGACTTGTCCCTGCCTCTATAATTACGAAAGGCCGCATGAATATCTGGGTTCACGCGGCCACCTCAACGCTGGAGTGAGATTCTTTTTACCAGTTCACCACAAGGTCTTCGGAAGCCTGCCAGGCCGGAACGTCCTGTGGAATCGAGGCGCGGTGTAGTCTTTCAGGATTTGCGAGCAGTAGTCCGCAGCCGTGTGCGACGGCGGCGAGCGGATCGTCCGCGACGACCGTATGCAGGTGCAGCTCTTTCTGTAAACGCTCGGACATACCTGCGAGAAGCGCGCCGCCACCTGTCAGGATGATGCCCGTGTGATAGATGTCGGCAGTGGCATCGGGCTGCGCCTCTTCGATGGCACGGCGCGCGCCCGCAATAATCTCGGCCAGCACAGGCTCAAGAGCTTCGCAGACTTCTATGCTGCTAATCTCAACGGCCTTTGCAGAGCCGTCAAGCAAATCTTTGCCGACAACTTCCGTGCGCTTCGCTTCCGCCTTCTCCGTTGTGTCTGAGACAGAGGCCGCGCCAAGCTCTTTCTTAACCTGCTCTGCGGTGCGCTCGCCAATCTGTATCGTGTGCTTGTTGCGCAGGTAGTCGCGTATCGCCTCGTCCATCGTGTTGCCTGCGGCGCGCAAAGAGACGGATGAGACGACTGCTGCCGAAGCGATGACGGCGACGTTGGTTGTGCCGCCGCCAATGTCTATCACAAGGTGCGCGCGTTCTTCTTCAAACTTAAGCCCAGCGCCGAGCGCGGCGGCGAGTCCTTCATCAACCAGATCAACGCGCGTCGCCTTCGCGTCGTGCGCGGCGTCTCTCACCGAACGCTGTTCGAGCATCGTGGACGAGCCGGGCACGCCAATCACCAGATGGCTGCGCTTTTGATGCCCGCCGTGAACGTAGTTGATAAAGGCCGTGAGCATCTTTTGTGTAATCTCGAAATTGCTGATTGTGCCGCCGTGAATCGGGCGATGAACTTCCGTGTCGTGCGGCTCGCGTCCCAGAAGTTTGTAAGCGTCCACGCCGAATGCCAGCAGCTCGCCCGTGTATTTGTTAATTGCCACGGCAGACGGCTCGTTCAAAACAACGCCTCGGCCCGGTGCATAAATCAGCGTGTTCACCGTGCCGAGGTCTATCGCCAGATCATCCGTAAAGAAGCTGCTCAAAATACTCATAATGTTTCAAAGCTCCTCCGTAGAGTTCAACACGCGGCGGACAAGGACCAGCCCCGAATTTTGCCGGATGAAAGAGCAACTCGTATGCCAGCAAAGGCCGCAAATTATTTGCCCGAAACGGTTGTGGAAATCTTCGCGCGTCCGTTTCTGAAACGCTCTTACTCAGAGGAAGAGGGGCGTCGCTCGAAAAACGAACGGAAAAGCTGTCAGTTGTCAGTGGTCCGTTGTCAGTTGTTTTGAGTGCGATTCACATTGAAGGCTTACGTTCAGCATTCATCTTCGCGTTCACAAACCACGGACAACGGGCAACGGACTACGGACAGCTTTTTTATTCTTGCTCTTCGTCGCTGATAATTTCGTAGAGGTTGGGAGCTTCGCTGCGTGAAGTTTGGCGCGAAGCGGGGAGGCTGAGGACGCGCACTGTGAGATGGCGATGGCGTCGGCGCAGAGTGATTTCATCTCCCGCTTGAATCGTTCTCGAAGATTTCGCCGCGCTGCCATTAACCAGCACCGCGCCAGCCTCGCACAACTCCTGCGCCACCGTGCGACGTAAACACAAACGACTCGCTTTCAAGAATAGATCAAGACGCATAAAAATAGTGATGAGTGATGAGTAATGAGTGATGAGCGGAAAGACAAATTGCTTTTACTCATCACCCATTACTCATCACTCATCACTTTCCTTGTTACGGCTTTTTATTCTTCTTATCTTTTTCCTTGTCGGCTTTGGAGGCCGTCGCAGGATTGGCGTTGCTGTTGAGGCCGAGCAATGGCTCGTATGTAGCTTTGTAGGGGTCTGCGAATTTGATGAAGGCTTCGTTGCGCAGCTTCTGTATATAGGCTTCGCGTTCTTTCGGCGCGCGTTCGTTGAGGATGGCCTCGCGCACTTTCTCTTCGTTGAAGGTAGGAACATCGCTGCCCGCCGTGCGTTCGTCAACGCGGATAATCTGGTAGCCCTCGTCAGAGCGAATGGGATTGGTGACGCCTCCGCCTTTGATGTCTTTGAGCGAGGCGGCAAGGTCAGGGCGCAGGTCCGGAACCTGAAACGTGCCGACCTTACCCTTAGTCTCCAACGCCGTGCGCTTGCCATTCTCTTCGCGTTCAGAGTTGGCGGCGGCGAGCGCGCCAAAGTCCTGACCGGCGCGCGCCTGCGCGACAATCTGTTCCGCTTTAGCTTTCACGTCCGCTTCCGTTTTTCCGGCAAAGCTGAGATAGATTTCCGAAAGCGTCACGCTCTCAGGCTTGCGAAACTGATCCTTGTGCGCCTCGAAATATTTTTTCAGTTCATCCGCGCTGATGTTGTAATAAACCTTTGAGTCAACTTCGCGCTGCAAGACTGCCTGCTTCATAATCTGTGCGCGCAAAGATGAGCGCAACTCGCCCGGTTCAATGCCTTCGGCGCGCAGACGCTCTTCAAGCTTTTCGACAGAGGTGATGCCCTGCGCTTTTGCGCCTTCGAGAAGGCGGCGATTAACTTCGTCTTCAACATCCTGAGCGATGCCCAACTCTTTGCCATGCTCCATCAGAAGTTGTTCGTTGACCAGACTGACAACCATCTGAGTCTTATGCTTCTCAACTTCTTCTGTGGCCTGCTGCTCCGACATGCCCTGCTGCTTGAGAGCTTCAACGGCGTCGCGCATGTTGCGCTTGACCATCGAGAGCGTGATGACCTGATCGTTGACCTGCGCGATCACTTCGTCAACGACCAGAGGCTCGTCCTGAGCGAGAGCCGTAACGGAAGAGAACACAAAGACCGCAGCCAGCACCACAGTCGCCCACATGAGTGCAATAAATTTTGATTTCACAGAATTAACTCCTAAAAAGATTGTCCGTCGCCAGTTGTCCGTTGTCCGTTGTTTGTGATTGGAAAGTTGATTTGTTTAATCGAAAGCGTCCGTGTAGCCCGAAGCCAACAACGGACAACTGACTGCGGACAACGGACAGTGATTCTAATCCGCAACATGAATTTCGAGCAACACGCCGCGCGCCGTTTCGAGTGGAGCATCCATCTCTTCTTCCTTGAGGTCGAGGCGCAGGACGCCGCTTGGCGAAAAGCTTGCGCCCTGCCTGTGCCCTACGAGCGCAAGCAATTTTTCGGGCGCGACGCGCGCTTTCTCGCCGAGCTTGATGGCGATGCCTGTCTGCGTTTTGTCAATCGAGACGACGCCCATCTCTTCTGCAAGGCGACGCAGACGCGCGTAATCGAAGAGGCGCAGGACGGGTTTCTGCAAACGCCCGTAACGATCCTGCGTCTCTGTCATGATCGCGCGCAGCGTCTCTTCATCGCGCGCCGAAGAGACGCGCTTATACGTCCGCAGGCGTTGGCCCATGTCCCCTATGTAATCATCCGGTATCGCCACGTCAACGCCGAGGTTAATCGAGACGCTTGTCTCGTCTTCGACCGTCTCGCCGCGAAGCTCCGCCACCGTGCGCTCAAGCATCTGCGTGTAAAGATCAAACCCGAGCGCGTCCATGTGGCCCGACTGCTCGCCGCCCAGCAAGTTCCCCGCGCCTCTCAATTCCAAATCCAGTGCGGCAATGCGAAAGCCCGCGCCCAAATCCGAAAACTCGCGTATGGCTGCCAGACGGCGGCGCGCAACGGGAGAGAGTCCCTGTTCTGAAGGAATTAGCAAATAAGCGTAAGCGCGGCGATTCGAGCGCCCGACGCGCCCGCGCAGTTGATAAAGCTGGGAAAGACCGTAAGCGTCTGCGCGATTTATGATGATTGTGTTGGCGCGCGGGATGTCTATGCCGTTCTCAATAATGGTCGTTGCAACCAGAACATCATATTTGTAATCAACGAAATCGAGCATCACCTGCTCCATCTCTTTTTCATTCATCTGCCCGTGCGCGACGGCGATACGCGCCTGCGGCACAAGCCTTTGGACGAGCGCGGCGATGGTCTCGATGGACTCGACCCGGTTGTGTATGAAGAAGACTTGCCCGCCGCGCCCAAGCTCTAATTCAATCGCAGACTTGATGACCGATTCGGAAAACTGCACGACCTGAGTTTGAATTGCCAGACGGTCACGCGGCGGAGTCTCAATCACAGACATATCGCGCAAGCCCATCAAAGACATATTGAGCGTGCGCGGAATCGGCGTGGCCGAGAGCGTCAACACATCCACCTTCTTCTTCAACTGCTTCAAACGCTCCTTGTGCGCGACGCCGAAACGCTGCTCTTCATCAACGACAACTAAGCCAAGCTCACGAAACTTCACATCCTTTGAGAGAATCCTGTGCGTCCCGATGATGATGTCAATCTCTCCTGACTCGACGCGCTTCACAGCGTCCTTCTGCTCCTTCGTCGAACGAAAACGCGAGAGCAACTCTATCTTCACTGGAAACGCCGCGAAGCGTGAGCGAAAAGTGTCGAAGTGCTGATAAGCAAGCACGGTCGTCGGCGTCAGCACAGCCACCTGCTTCGATTCCATCACAGCCTTGAAAGCCGCGCGCATCGCAACCTCAGTCTTGCCGTAGCCCACATCGCCGCACAGTAACCTATCCATAGGCATCGCTTCCTGCATGTCCTGCTTCACGTCTTCAATCGCCGTCTCCTGATCCGGTGTCAGGACATACTCAAAGCCCTCTTCAAACTCATCCTGCCACGGCGAGTCTGCGGAATAAGCGTAACCGCCAACCAACTTTCTCTCAGCATAGAGACGCAAAAGCTCGTCAGCCATATCGCGCATCGCGCGCTTGGCTTTCGCTTTCGTCTTCTGCCAGCCCAGACCGCCGAGACGATCAAGCTGTGGCTGACTGCCTTCCGCGCTCGAATATCTCTGGACCAGATCAAGCCGCTCGACAGGCACATAAAGCTTCGCATCGTCAGCGTAGTAGAGCAGCATAAACTCGCTGCGCTTGCCCGCGCCCAGCTCAAGCGTCTGCAATCCGCCGAAACGCGCAATGCCGTGATCCACATGGACCACAAAGTCGCCAACCTTAAGATCACGAAAGTCCGAAAGGAACGCAGCCATCTTAGACTTGCGCCGCTTCGTCGCGCTCGTCGTAGTTCCGGGCGCGCGTCTTTCAATAGTCTCCCCGCTCGCTTCGTCAAACAGGTCGCTCTCAACATGAACAACAAGTCCGGCAGTCGGCAGTTCAAATCCATTCGACACGCGGCCCACCGTCGCCACAACCGCGCCCGCCTGCACCGCACGCGCATCGCCGCTACTGCTCTCACCGCTCAAAGCGACACTCACATCAACGCCGTAATCTTCAAATATCTCCGCGACGCGCTCTGCCACGCCCAGACTCGGCATCACGAAAACGGTCGCCACGATTCTCTCATCCTTCGCACGCCGCACATCGCTTGCGAGTTCAGACAGCCGCCCGTGATAACGGCGAGCAGACTGTGCGCGCCATTCAATTTCCGGCACCTCCTCAACCGCCGGAAAGAGAAACAGAGGCGCGCTCTTCTGACGCTCGCGCCCGATTGTGACCTTCGGCGCTTCAGCCTCGAAAGCGATTCTCTCATCCACCACGGCGGCGGCGCGTCCCAGCGTGCGAAGCTCAACGCGCTGCACCTTCTCCAACTCCGCTCTCAACTCTTCCGCCGTCAAATAAAGCTCTTCAGGCCGCAGCCCCAACTCGTCTGCGCTCTCCGTCTCTGCATAACGCGCCGCGAGCGTTTCATAAACGCCGCTCAGATAACTTTCAACGCCGCTCGGCTCGTCAATCACCAGCACAGTCTCGCGCAGGTAATCAAAGACGCTCGCGCGCCGCTCTCTCACAATCGGCATCAACCATTCCCAGCCCGTGAAAGTTTCGCCCTCATCAGCAAAGACTGTGCGATCACGCAACGCGCGATCATAGCGTTCGTCGCTCCAACGCTCGCGCGCCATCTCTGCCCACAAGCGAAAATCATCCCGCGTGACGGCAATCTCTCGCATCGGCGCAAGCTCAACCTCTTTCAACTGCGCGGTCGAAAGCTGCGTCTCCGGGTCAAACTCACGAATTGAATCAATCGTGTCCCCGAAAAACTCTAAGCGCACGGGCGCATCTCTTCCCGGCGACCACACGTCAAGAATTCCGCCGCGCATCGAGAACTCGCCCACCGCGCCCACAGGGTCTTCGCGCACGTAACCCGACGCGACCAACTTTTCCACCAACTCTTCCGGCGCATGGTCTTCCTCAAGCTTGAGGCTCGCGCCTATCGCCTTCACCTCTTCAGGCGTCGCGCTGCGCCGGGCCAGAGCACGCGCCGTCAGCAACACAAAATCCTGCCGCTTGCGCGCCAGCCTCCACAGCGTCAGAGCGCGCTGCTCCAGAGTCTCAGCGTGCGGCGACGCGCCCGCATACGGATCGCTCTCAGACGAAGGCAGCATCAAGACAGTCTCATCACACTCAGTCCTTCCGCGCAGAGCGCAATACCAGAAACGCACGTCGCGCTCCCACGCTTCCAGATCACGATTCGCCTGCGTCACCAACGCGAAACATTTTCCCGTCTCGCGCTGCAACGCCGCCAGAGCCAGCGCGCGAGCAGGCTCAACCGTCAGCCCGCTAATCGAAACTACACGCGAGCCGCCCTTTATCAACGCCGCAAGGCGCGCATACTCTTCGCCCCGCGTTACACGCTGCAAGACGCTCTGCAAAATAGAAGTGGATTTGATTGCACTACTCATCGCTAATTATGCAACTCTTCGCGGCGGTGCCGCTTGCTGTGCGGAAAGCCTCCGGCTTTCCGATTCGAGCTACTTTTATTCTTTGAGGCTATGCCTCTATCTTGTTCGAGGCATAGCCTCTCACAAAAACGTGATGGCAACTCAACGGAAAGGCTCAGCCTTTCCGCACAGCAAGCGGCAGAGCCGCCAGAGCAATCGCCCATCACATCCTCTTAATCTTCTCAATGATGCTGCTCGTTGACGCGCCTTCGACAAATGGTAAAGCGACGACACGCCCGCCCGCCGCTTCAACCTCCTCGCGCCCGTGAATCTCATCAAGCCCGTAGTCGCCGCCTTTCACTAGAACGTCCGGCAGCAACTCTCCTATCAACGCACGCGGCGAGAGCGCATCAAACACCGTGACGTAATCCACCGCGCTCAAAGCCGCGAGCAACTCCGCGCGCTCATCCTCATTCATCACAGGCCGCCCCTCGCCTTTTAACTCGCGGACCGCGCGGTCGCTGTTGATTGCGACCAGCAAGGCATCGCCGAGCGAGCGCGCACGTTGAAGATAACGCACATGGCCGACGTGTAGAATGTCGAAGCAGCCGTTCGTGAAGACAAGCCGCTTGCCAGCTTCACGCAGACCATCACGCAGCGCGCGCAGTTCTTCGCTCGAAACAATTTTTCCGCTCATGAGAATGATAAAACTCTAACACGACGCGCCCCGCTTCCATAAACGCTCAGTAGATGCCCGGCCAGAGTCGCCAAGCGGTGCGTGCGCGATACCCTTGCCACGCCGCGCCAAACTCTGACGCAAGCACGGCCTCTTCTCTATTCATGCGACGAATGAGGAAGATCAACAGTCCGAACCACGCGACGAGCGCAATGCTGCTGCGAAAAATGATGGCGAAGCCAAGCGAGTGTAGCAGCAGCCCCGTGTAGCTCGGATGGCGCATCAATCTGTAAATGTTATTTGTGACGAGACGATGGTCTTCCTGAATCGTCAGAAAGACGCTGAAGTAGCGGCCCAGATGGATTAGAGCATACGCGCGCAAAGCTCTCCCTGCGAAATAGATTGCTAATCCCGCGTAACGCAAAGCATCCGATTCAGGCAGCGTCAAAATTCCTCTGCGATCACAAAATGCCGCGAGAAAGTAGCAGGCGAACGTCACTGCTTCAAGCAAGATTAGCTCGCGCCCCTGTCTTCCTGTCGCACGCAGCCCGCGACTCAAGCTTCGCTCTGTCCAGAAAGATTGTAAAACAGCGCAGATTGTCACAACCACCCAACCCACGCGCGCACCATGCGCAAAGAACGTTCGTGTATCGCCCCAACCAAGCAAAACGATACCGACGATAGCCACGAACCAGAGAAGATCGCCGACGAAACGTATCAATGTTTTCATGCGTCACCTGATTTGCAGATTGCTGATGGCTGACCGCTCCATTATAATTCGCGTTTCCCTGCAACGGAGAATAAACAGACAGTGAACAATCAAATCATAGAAGAGAACGACCAGACGCGCGCACGCCAGCAACATCTTGAAGAGTTGCGCGGGCTTGTCGGCAACGTCTATCCAAACAAGTTCGCGCGCAGCCACACGGTTGAGGCTGAGCGCGAAGACACCATCACCGCCATCGTCGAAAAATTTGGTAAAGAGATTGCTGAAAAGTTTCCGGCATTGAAAGACGGCGCACGCCCCGCGCCCGAAGAATTGGAACGCGCCAACGCCGAACTCAACCAAACAGAAGTCTGCATCGCCGGACGCATCGCCACGCCCCCGCGCGTGATGGGCAAAGCCGCCTTCGTACATCTCTCCGACGGCGTGAACCGTTTGCAGAT
>JBAWGU010000106.1:0-2269 GCA_049593215.1 Pyrinomonadaceae bacterium | reverse complement strand
CTTCGACTCTGCTCGCTTCGCAGTTGATGAACGGCCCGCCCAGCATCGCCGGATTTTTCAGCGCAGCGATATGCACCTGCGGCGCGGCCACAAACGATTGCATCAGTTTCAAATGTGAGTTGGCGACATACATCGCCGCCGTCTCCGGCGCAATCAAAAACGACCACGCGTACCATTGATTAAACAACGGCTCGGCCTGTACGTTCTGCTTGAAGTAAACTTTCTCTGCGCTCATCTGTTTATTGACGGTTCATTCTCGCTCAACTCGATTAATGCCTGATTCATAGCTGATTGAAATCTACCTGTTTGTCTGTCACCTCTACGATACTTATTACGCGACCTGTTTTCAACGCCGGATGGTCAGGGTCGAGTTGAACAATCGCCTTCCGGCCTTCCGTTGAACCGGAGAACTCTGTATAGAGCAATCGCGCATCAACTCAGCTTAATAAGAACTAACTCAACCCATTCACTTGCTAGCATCTATTGCTTTATGTCTAAGAAGAGATAGCCTAGCGCAATCTTGTAAATCATCACGAGAAGGAATAAGGTGCGTGGCTGCGATCTTAGGCCGAATGGCTCGGCTTTTGTCGCTCGATTGCGTAGTTAGACCGCTCTGGGCGGCACAATAGTAGTTGGGCGGCGGAAAGATGCTCGCCGACGTTTCAATTCGTGAATGCGTCGGCGCGACTATTGCTAATTTGGAACGAACAGGCATCACTGGTGGTTTTCACGAAGGAATTGCTCGACGGAGAATGATGATGGAAACAGACATCAAGGAAGCACTCGCGGCGCAGGGACTCGACGAATCGGATATTGCGATGAACCGTGCCGGGCGCGTTTCGGAGAAACAAATCGCTCGCCAGATACAGGCACGGAAGTGGGGCGGTAGCGGCGTATGGATCATCGCTGTCTTCTTGGTTGTGGGCAGCGTCGGCATAGGTGTCTGGGATTTCTTGAAGAGCGGCAATGTAGGAATTGTCGTCTTTATGTTGATCTTTGGGTTCGTTTTCGCCGCCATACCACTCGGCATTTACTACGCATTCCGCTTCGCCGCTCCGTCGAAGGTCGCAGCGTGCAAGGTCACGCGGATCGAGAATGCCGAGGTCGGCGCGTTTCTCCCTGCACCGTATCGCGGCATCTATGCGATTAGCCTGAACCGTCGGCGCTATTCAGGCTTCGCATCTGACCTGTCGAGGGCGCATCTGGGAGCGCACGTGAACGCCTACGTCGTCGCCGAACACCGGATCGTCGTGGCACTTGAGCCGGTCGACTAAAGGCGCCGCGCGACCGACGCTTCTGCGTCCGCTGCCCAACAACTCATTCAACCGGAGCGGAATGAGCTTGGATTTCATCGTCAACTTGTCGCACGATGCAGTTGTATCTCGCCCGGTTAATTCAGGCGTTATGCTGCTTAACTATTTGCGGAGTTCACACAGCTTTGTTTAGCTGTCATGAGGTTTAGGTATGGGAAGCAATAAAGATTTGCGAGTTCTAAAGTTTGAAGAACTTAAGATTCGCATTGAGCATTATAAGTATTATCTCAAGCTAGCTTTGGAGGCAAATGCATTTTTCTACGTAATTACAGGCGGTGTCCTTGGATATTATTTACAGCAACCTGCCAATACCCATCTGGAGTTTTTCTTGTTGTTGCCAATGCTTATAGGCGCTGTCTTAGGAGGCATTTTTATTCATGGAGCAGATTTACAGAGGCACGAGGTTAAGACAATTAAGGAAATTAAGAGGGATTTGCAGAAGCTTAAGCTAGTCGTCAAGCCAATCCCCGATACTCATCTCCTGCTTCTCTTGCTCCTAATTTTTGGATATATATTTTTCATAGTCGGAATATTGCTTATTCTGGTGCCACTCATAAGAGCATCGTTTGTCAGGTCACGGGAGTTATGGATTTTTGCTGTAGTAGGTGGTCTCGTTCTAATTTTGGGAGGATTCGCAAGGCGTATTTTTGCCTGGAAATTCAATATAAGCCCAGACTTTGGTATAGAACCTCGAACGACCAAAGAAAGTACAAAACCAGTCCGTGCCCGCCCTGACAATCAGTTAGCGCAAGCGCAGGATAAGAAAGAACTGAATTTTGAAGATATGAGTCAAGCAGCTAAAAGTTTGTTCGTTTTCGGAATCTACCTCTTCGGATTAGGTTTGATTTTGCTGTTCGTCCCAAATCTGATTTTGCAGCTTTTCGGAGTGACACCGACAAACGAAGTCTGGATCAGACTTAATGGAATGTTTGTGCTTTGTCTGAGCTTCTATTATG
>JBAWGU010000105.1:0-18708 GCA_049593215.1 Pyrinomonadaceae bacterium | reverse complement strand
GCCCTATCTTCAAGCTCGAAGAAAAATTACCTCGCGCAAATTAAGCGTCAACGGAGAGGGCAATGATATTTTGGAATGGAAATATCTGGAGAACGTCGGACTGACACTAGATGATAATCCAACTGCCAATATTAGATTCCGGCGGATTTCCATCATCGCGCCGGATAAAACCCGAACTGAATTCTATAAATATGACCCGACACCTAACAACGGGCAGGGAAGACCCTATTGGACGTTCGGACTAGCTGACGCTAGAGAAGGATTAGTATTTCAGAAAAAGATTTACTCAACCTCACCCGACGGCCTGGGCGGGCAACTTCTGAGGCGCGAAATTACGCAGTATGAACAAACGAATAATAACTACCAGTTTTCGACGGTATGCGGGCAGACGCCTTTTACCAGAAGCGTTAACGCTTACAGAAATCCCAGGCCAACAAAGCGCGTCACTATTCTTTTCGAGGGCAGCGGCCCGGCTTTGGCGCAAACCGAAACTTATGCTTACGATACCACCAATCAACTCACAACAGGTCTGGACCAGACACAAGCGTACGCATATCACTATGCCGTCGTAGATAACAACACAGCGCAGACGGGAAAAATTGACCAGATTCCACAGGGAAATTTGGCAAGATATACGGAGACGACATATCTTAACGACTCCGTATATCGAAATAGAAACATTCTGGGTTTATCACTCACGTCGAAAATCTGGGACAGCGCGGGCAATATCGCTTCTCAAAGTGAAATGAGATATGACGAGGCCGGCTATGCGCCGGAAGTGGGGCGTGCTTTGCCCACTTCGTCGAGAGTCTGGGACAGCACGAAAGGCTTAGCGACAAACACGAATGCATATCTGACTACACACGCCAGGTTCGATGTTTACGGTAATCAGATTGAAGCGACTGATGCTGAAGGTAATACCACCGTAACTGAATATGACGCGACCTATCGGGCCTTTCCGGTAAAAACAAGGGCACCGATCCCCAACCCGAATCCATCGCAGAATCCGGACGGACAGCCGCACGGTTCTCAGACGGCGTTTGAAAGTACGGTCAACTACGACTACACGGCGGGATTAGTGCTTTCGACAACCGATGTCAACGGGCAAGTGACGCAGATGGAATACAACGACCCGTTCCTGAGACTGACGCGGGTCATTGCTCCTACGGATGGTGCGCAGGTGATTACAGAGTATGGGTTGGGAACGACGGAAGCGACCCGTTATGTAAAAGTGAAAAGGCAGATTAACGCAGACAACTGGAAAGAAGCGACCACCTTCTATGATGGAGTCGGGCGAACTGTTAAGACACAACTTAAAGATGTTAATGGTGATGTATTCACTGAAACGCAATACGACAATATGGGGCGGGTCCGGCAAGTCACGAATCCTTATCGTGCCAGCGAAAATATCTTTTGGACATTAACCGGTTACGATGATTTAGGCCGTGTGATCAACGTCACCACACCCGATGGCGCACAGGTGCAAACCTCTTATTCGCTTTCAACCACGGGAGCTATCGGCGCAGTCAAGATCAACATGGATCAGGCTGGCCGAAAGCGTAGCGGAATTACAGATGCTTTAGGCAAGATGGTTCGTGTTATTGAAGACCCTGATGGACAGAATCTGGTGACAGATTATGTCTTCGATACGCTTGGTAATCTCAGAAAAACAACTCAAGGAGAGCAAAGCCGGTACTTCCTGACCGACTCTTTGGGCAGAGTGCTCTACTCAAAACAACCCGAGCAGGAAGTAAATGCTTCATTCAATGCAACCGATTCGCTGACGGGAAACACACAATGGGCGATGAAATTCACGTATGACGCAAACGGCAATATCTTGTCTCAGACCGATCCCAACGGCGTCAGCGTTTCGGTAATCTACGACCATCTAAAACGACCGATTTACCGTGATTATTCCAATGCCACGCCGGATGTAAGTTTCTTTTACGACGGCACAGGATTGGGTCAGGTGCCTGACAACTCGAAGGGGCAAACCACTAAAGTCAGCAGTAGTGCGTCTGAATCGCGTTACACGGCGTTTGATAGCCTCGGAAGGATTAAGAGCAGCCAGCAGATAACTAATGGCTTAACTTACGACTTCCCCGATTACAGTTATGATCTGGCAGGAAATCTGACTTCTCAAACGTACCCGTCAGGCAGAGTCGTCAAGAATATTCTTGATGAGAACGGTGATCTGGCAACAGTTGAAAGCCAGAAAAATATCGACAGTCCTTTGACCGTGTATCTTGATCAAATCAAATACACCGCTTCAGGCGACGTTAAGGAATCCCGCTTGGGCAATGGATTATGGGAGACTACTGCCTACAATAGCCGCCTACAGGTTAAGCAGATCGGGCTTGGTAACTCAAACACCGATAGCAGTCTCCTGAAAATTGAAGACGGCTACGGCGCTGCTGTGCAAAATAACGGCGCACTGAGAGAGCAGAAAATAAGCAATTCAAGCTTAACGCAGCCGATTGTCCAAAGCTACGATTATGATAATCTCAACCGCCTGCAATCTTCAGTCGAAACTTACAATGGTGGAACCCAATCATGGAAACAAACCTTTAGTTACGACAGATTCGGCAATCGTAGATTTGATGCCGCCAATACGACCACAATCAATCCTTCATTAGGATCGAAATTTACGAACCCTTTAATCAACAGTTCCGATAATCGCTTGAAGAAGGATCAGGACGGCGACTCGATTACCGATTTCGATTACGACAAAGCAGGTAATCTAACGTTGGATGTCGAGAGCCAACGATTTGTTTACGACGCTGAGAATCGTCAAACAAAGTTCTTCAGCAGAACAAATACTACATCAACGCCGGATGCTGCCTACTATTACGACGGCGAAGGCAAGCGGGTTAGAAAAATCTCCGGACAGGTTGAAACAGTCTTCGCTTATAACGCCAGCGGTCAACTGGTAGCGGAATACTCGAATCAATTGGCGACGACAGCAAGGGTCAGCTATTTGACGGCTGACCACTTGGGGAGTCCGCGCATTATCACCGATAAAAACAGAGTGGTAGTTTCAAGGCATGACTACATGGCATTTGGAGAGGAAGTGTATGCAGGCTATGCGAATCGTCCTCAAGTGCCGGGCTATGGTGTAGGCGATGGAATCAGAAAGCAGTTCACAGGTTATGAAAGGGACACGGAAAGCGGGTTAGACTATGCGCAGGCAAGGTACTATAACTCTCAGCATGGTAGGTTCACGTCAATAGATCCGTTGATCGCAAGCGCTACCATAAGAAATCCACAGACCTTCAACCGGTATAGTTATGTACTGAATTCTCCGTATAAATTCACTGACCCGCTCGGCTTATTTGGCATATGCCCCGGAGGCGGTCAAGGGGGGCAGGGCGGGATGCCATTGGGGAACTATTCCTGGACGCCGCTCGGAAGAACAACGGCTCCGCCGCCACCACCGTCACCGAACACAACGCCAACGACACCTGACACCAGTAATGGACAGCAAAATGTGCAAACTCCTCGTTCCGTGACTGGGTTTGCTACTCAGAGTGAACGGTCAGCTACAGACCCTGCTACTCGTGAACCAGTTGTCGTCATCTTGCCAAAGGCGGCAACAAAAGTCCTCGGTCAGGTAGGAGCAGATGCCTATGCGGTAGAGTTTAATGAAGATACTCGCCTGATGAATGTAGCAAAAAATGGGACTGTAACTACATTCTCCACAGATAATTCAGTATCCGGTACAGATGAAGAGTCGAAATCATCCGAGCGAGGGGTAGAGCTTTCAACGACACCTGGTCTTACCAACAAGGAGGGCCAATCCGCTGGTTCATCAGGAACAATGGCTAATAACTTAGGAACACAGAACGATAATGGTCTTGCTCCAGCAAATGCTTATAATGCGAAGCTATCCAGCATCAGCAATAACGCTTCCAATACTCTTGAAGGTATGAAAGCTTCCTATCGTGACAGTAACGGGAAAGTCCATCCTTTTATAATTAATCGTGGATATGCTCGGTCTGTAGTTAATGCTGTTATGGCATACGCTAAAGCGCGAGGTGCTCTAGATGCAGTTGAAAGCTTCCCGAAATAACCGGCATCGCTCTAGAAAGCAGTGGGATGATACATCATCACCCGGCTTTCCGACGCTTAATCAATATCAGACAGATGCTCAGACCGATAACTCCACTCTCTCCGATGTCTTCGTAACGAAAATCAATACGAACGCATCTGGCAACGCGTCACTACTCTACAGCACTTATCCGGGAGGCGACGGTAATGATGCCGGAGCTAATCCGTCATCATCACGGTTGCGTGCGCGCCGCTGATGTCGAACGTAAGATGCTTCCTTCTTTCCTACACATGGACCCTCGCCGCTATTCAGTAACTCAAAAGTCGTCCTGACTCCTAAACAAATTAGCATCGAAGCTGGCAGCAAAGGGGGAATGGGTCGCTGTGATTGTCGCCGCCCGTTCGCCGACTCTTTCATCTATCACTCTTCTCACATGTCCGGCAGCCTGCTATGTGAATGAGTAAAGGCTCTGACTGATGAAGGATGGGCGAAACTTGAAGCCGCAGCTCAAAAAGTGAAAAATGATATTCGTAGGTTGAACCAGACCCAAGAGACAATTATTGGTGGCGACGCGCTTCAATTATTGCTAACTTTAATCCTGTAAAGAGATCTGTTCCCGGATTCTCTGATACGATAAATTCAACGAGCGACTGTTCGGAAATAGAGTTTTATGATAAAAACCCATGAGTTTCCTCATCCAGAAACGCGAATTTAAAAATCTCCCACATTGTACTCAAATAGGAATTCCTCAAAAAAAAAGCTGTCGTTCTCAAGCTGATATATGGTGAAAAAATGAGAGTCTACGAGTTTGATTCTTTCCGCTTAGACTTATTCGAGCGCCTCTTGCTGCTGAGAGGCAAACCTGTGCCTCTCGCATCAAAAGTCTTTGATCTTCTATCCTTGCTTGTGCGAAATAGCGGACACTTAGTTGAAAAAAGTGAAATCATGAAGACAGTTTGGTCGGATAGCGCTGTTGAAGATAACAACCTTACGGTGAGCATATCCGCACTGCGTAAGGCGCTGAGCGATAGTCAGGATGAGCATCAATATATTGAGACGGTTCCCAAGCGAGGGTATCGCTTCGTGGCAGACATAAAGATATTAACGAGAGAAGACGATGCCAAAAATTATAGTCTGGAAGCTAGAGAAAGTATTAGAGGCAAGTCAATGGCTGTGCTTCCCTTTAACATTTTAGGAGAGGAATTGGATCAAGGATACTTAGCGTTAGGAATGGCAGATGCTCTGACAACCATACTCAGTCATGTGTCGCAGATTATTGTTCTGTCAACGCGCACTGTCATGAAATATGCACGGCCCGGGCTGGACCCAATCTCTGTTGGGCGTAAGCTCGGTGCTGATTGTGTGCTTGATGGTCAGATTCAAAAAATCGGGGAACAGATTCGAGTGACGGTTCAGCTAATCGACACTCGTAATGGTCAAGTAATATGGGCGGAGAAGTATGACGAAAGGCTTGTCAATATTTTTTCGGCGCAGGATTCGATCTCGGAACAGGTCGTGCGAAAACTATTACCGCAGCTTTCCTGTGATGAATTCAGCTCATTGACTAAACGCTCTACAGAGAATCCGGATGCATTTCGCTTATATTCAAAGGGCCGCTATTTCTGGAACAAAAGGAACGCAGAAGGACTCGAAAGGGCAGTCGAATATTTCAAACGCGCCGTCGAACTTGATTCGAACTATGCGCTGGCTTATGCAGGTCTGGCCGACGCTTACACTTTGCTGAGCGATTATAATTGGCGCAAGCCACGACAGGTCATGCCGAAGGCAAAGGCCGCTGCAATCAGAGCCATAGAAATAGATAGCACGCTCGCCGAGGCCCACGCGTCGCTCGGGTTTATCAATTCAGTCTACGAATGGGATTGGGCAGGCGCTGAAAGAGAGTTTAAGAAAGCTCTCGAATTGAATCCCAATTATGTCACTGCTCACCACTGGTATGCCACATACTTAAGATGTATGGGCCGCTTTGATGAAGCCATCAAGGAGTTAAGACATGCACAAATGCTCGATCCTACCGCGCTCGCGATTAATATCGCTATGGGGTCATGCCTGTATCTTGCGCGAAAGTATGATCAAGCCATCATCCAGTGCAGGGAGACGCTTGAATTCGACCCGGCCAGCGTCTTCGTCTATTCCAGACTGGGGGCGGCTCTGACGCAGAAAGGGATGTATCAGGAAGCTATCGCAGAGCATAAAAAAGGGCTGAAACTTGCAGATCATGCACAGGGATGGTCGCTTCTCGGATACACCTATGCGATCTCAGGTAATAGAGAGGCGGCACGCAAAATCCTCGAAGACCTTACGGAAACTTTTCAGCGAATTTATTTCGATCCGGCATATCTGGCGGTCGTCTGCGCCGGGCTTGGCGATAATGATCAGGCGTTAGCATGGCTTGAGAGAGCTTACGAAAATCGGAGCGACTCTTTAATGTATCTCAAAGTTGACCCTGAGCTTGATGGTCTGCGCTCAGACCCGCGATTTGTGAATCTGCTGCAGCGGACTAATCTTGAAAGTGAAATAGTCAGGCATACTAAGGTTATTGATTCTCTTGCAGTGTTCCCTTTAGCGAATACAAGTAACGATTCAAACATGGAATATCTGGGCACAGGTATCGCCGTGAGTATTATCAATAGTCTCTCTAATTTGTCGTCACTAAAAGTAATGGCGCCAAGCACAGTGTCACACTACAAAGGAGATATTGTTGATCCAATAGAGATTGGAAACAGGCTCAGAGTAGGTGCCGTGCTGATTGGGAATCTTCTTCAACTGAATGAAAAATTGATCATCAAAATGGAGTTGGTCAACGTTGCGGATGGATCACAAATTTGGGGTGAAGAATACAATCGTCCTGTCTCCGATCTCTTTTCGGTGCAGGAGGAAATCTCTTATGAAGTCTCAGAGAAATTGCGCTTACGACTAACTAACGAAGAGAGGGAACAGTTAAGTAAGAGGTATACGGAGAACATTGAAGCCTATCATCTTTATCTTAAGGGCCGGTATTTCTGGGGCAAGTACACTGTTGATGAAGTAAAGAAAAGTATCAACTATTTTCAGCAGGCGATTAACGTCGATCCGGACTATGCTTTAGCTTATGCTGGATTAGCGGATTCTTATCAGAGGCTTTCAAATTTTGTTTTTTCGCCCAAAGAAGCAATGCCGAAAGCTATGGCCGCGGCCATGAGATCAGTGGAAATAGATGACACTGTGCCTGAAGCTTATCTGGCCCTCGGGCTGGTGAAAATGTATTACCACCATGACTGGGAGGGCGCAGAAAAGGACTTAAGGAAGGCAACTTATCTCGCTCCACGTTCTCCTCTCACGCATCAACGCTACGCGACATTCCTGATGTATATGGGACGCCTTGACGAAGCCTGGAGAGAGCATAAAATCGCTCATGATCTGGACCCATTATCACTTTCGATTAATACTTACATGGGAACAAATCTATTCTTGCTGCGGAGGTATGATGAAGCCATCAGCCAGTTGCAAAAAACTCTTGAGTTGGACTCTCGCTACTACCAGGCTCAAGTTACTCTCGGGATGGCTTACACATACAAAGGTGATTTTTCGGAGGCTATAGCGCAACTACAACAGGCCAGATTAATAGATGAAAACCCTGTGCTCTTAGGACTTTTAGGTTATGCCTACGCTATGTCGGAAAGTAAAGTCGAAGCGATGAAAGTGCTTGAGCAAATTAAGGGAAGAGGGAAACGAACATATCTCTCTCCCTACAGTATCGCGCTTATCTACCTCGGGCTGGGCGATAAAGACAAGGCATTTCATTGGCTTGAGAAAACTTATGAAGATGAGAATGATTGGTTGTTGTGGTTGAAAGTTGGTCCCGAGCTGGACTGCCTGCGTGAGGAGCCTCGCTTTATTGACCTGCTTCGGCGCATTGGATTTCGGTTCTAGGATTAAAACTTAGAAAATGTCAGTGATTCCTCGATTCATTCAGAGAAGCCCTGCTCTTTAGAGCGGGGAGTAGTCACGACTTGAGTTACCGCCAGTCAGGGTTCTGCTCCACCGTCGAGGAGCACATAGTAAGATATTGGACGATGCGCGGACGATGCGCATGATTCGGCCTGCTTCCATGCGGCAAAGCTTGGTGCCAGATTTGGGCTAACTATTAAAGAGGAGGTCAAGCGTAGAGCGTTATGGCTTTTGCGACGTCTCTTCCATCTTCTTCCGCAAGCTAAGCGGCCTCATGTCTGTCCATACTTCCTTGATGTATGCGAGACATTCTTCTTTAGCCCCGGTCTTGCCTGCGTCATTCCAGCCCAGGGCGTTTTCACGGTCAGCGGGCCAGATCGAATATTGCTCCTCGTGGTTCACTACGACCTTGTAGATAGTAGTATCTTCCTTGTCTTCCTTCATGATTTGCTCCTTAACAAATGAGATGTAATTGATATTTGGCAGAGAAGCTACAAAACCGCGTTGCGACTTTGCGAGTATGATTACTCTGCCGTGTAGAAAATCTGTAGTCAGGAATAGAGAGTGTAAGTCGCTCCCTTTAATCTCCAACCGTTCGGCGGACGCATCATAATCTAGAACTTTGACGAACGCAATCATCGGCCTCCGGCAGGTCCATTAGAGAACGCTTTGGTCAGCCGTTTGTAGCCGAATCAGTGGGGCGCGATGTGCAACTCTTTCTGACCGTATAGCCTTTCGGACGTGATACCGCGATTGCGGCATTCTTCGATGAGCCGATTGGATTCAACAATCGGGCGCGATTCTGCGGTGTACTGAATCGAAGTCAGGAATGTACACCATGGCTCCTGCCCCATCGCATAAATATAGACTTCCGAAGGCTTCAGAAGATCTACGATCTTGAGAGCTTTTTCGGCATTCGACCCATCGAAACGGCGTGCCTGATCGTTCTTTCTGGAGAGGGGCTTGGTCAATAGTGGACCATAAAGCCAACTCATCGGAGCGCCATCGCATTCCATTCCGACGAAAAGCATGTCCACGTTACCCAGTAGCTCATGCAAGTGCTCGTATAGCCTTGGCTCAAGATTGTTAGAATCAGCCGCCATGATGATTGACCTGCCTTTGAGCCGCACGTAATAGGCCAGCTTCGTTCGCACATCCAAATCCGCGTGCTCTCCCAGAAAGGGCAGCCCAAGTATCTCACCATTCGGAATCCTAATACTCTCCATCTCCTCAAGGTCCATGACATTCTTAAAGCCTGCGTTCTGCATAATAAGCTTGAGAGAAGGGTCCATACGATCCCCGCCGCCGCTCTTCGGCACGACCAGATTTTTGATTTTATGACGTAAGCGAAGCAGCGATTCAAACATCACATGATCTTGATGAGTATGTGTGAGCACTACATAGTCAATCGTCTCCGGGAGGTCGCTGTAAGTGAAGCGCTCTATGCCGCTCTCGCACTTCTGGCTGATCATGGGGTCGCACATGATGCTCACATCCTTTGTTTCTATCAGCAGACACGCATGGCCGAAATAGCGAACTCTCACTCCCTCGCCCTCATAGCGGGTCCGTGCCGGTGGGGCTTCTTCTGTAAAAAAGGACGCGAACTGACGGTCGTCCGTCTCACTAACATTAAGCATCTTCTTGATGCGGTCGTAAGGTTGCGGAACGAATTCCATCTTGAACAACTCATCAAGACCTTCGTGGCTAAACGGCACGTCTAAGTACAGGCGTCCGTCGCTCTTCAATCTGGGAGTGCTGAAAACAAAGGGGCGTCCGTCGTTTTCAACTTGAGAGAGAACGATGCTCTGCGAGGCCGGATTGTAGTACTTGCTGTTGTAGAGCATCCCTTCGATGAATCGAATCGAAGGATGGTTTTGCAGATCATAGACCAACTCTACGTAGCCTTTCAGAATATCCGGAACTCTTTGATAAAGGGGTTCGAGCGGGCCGCCGTTGGCTTCTGTCATCAGCATCTCGTCGAGAGTCTTGATGGCCTCTGCAAACTCCAGCATGTGAGCATTCTGGCGCGTGGTCTGGTTGACCAACTGCTTTATCTCTTCCACCCTGCTCGCCTCATAATTGATAAATGGTCCACCAAGCATACCGGGGTTTTTAAGAGCGGCAACGTGGACCTGCGGATTGGCCGCAAAAGACTGCATGATCTTCACATGTGCATTGGCGATAAACATCGCCGCTGACATCGGCGGGATGAGATACGGCCAGGCGTACCATTGATTGAAGAGCGGTTCCAGCAAAGTATCGGGTCTGAGATAGACATTATTGCTCACAATGATTTTGCTCCTTTAATCATGATTATATTAATGACCCGGGCGACCTTACACGGGGATACTTATCTATATCCGGCACGACAGGACTCTACCAGAGAGTGACTGACTGAAAACCCGTGTTGTCGCAGGGTTATCGAGTTAAAGTTGTGACACGAAGGTCGAATGGTTGTGGGGAAGTTACAAAACCTTCGCTAATCTGACGACTTCCGCCGAGAGTATTACACGAGAAGTTGCAATCTGTCTACCGCCCAGGCTGCACTTTATAACAAATTTACGGGATGCCCCCGAAAAGATTTTGTGAATAATTGGTCCCAAGCTTGACAGTTTTGTGAAAAATGTTATTCTTAGCACGCTTTCATAGCCGTAGGCGCGAGAGATGCGCTCTCAAATGCCTTTAATAATGAGTAGTTAGAAGGCTGATAAAGATCGCCTTATAACATCTGGCAGTTAATCATAATATTTCCCGACCGGATTAGAGAGAAACAGTTCAGAGCCTCAAACGTAAGTTGGACTCTGATAAATTGGTCCCAAGAAGGTCGGCAAACGCCATCGTCACCCTCAAAGAGCTTGAATTGTCCCCCAAGTCAAGAACCGCCAGCGTGACTGTACCTATTAACTCAGAGCTTTTCGCAAGCTTCACCGTATCGAAATCGAAGAGGAGCATTAACTGTCCCCTGAAGGATGTGGTACTCAGCGGCTCACAGCAATGGCTGAATTTCCTCACACTCTTTAGCGGATTAACCCGAGCAAGATTACTTCACAACACAAATATTACAGAGCAAAGCGACACAAGGTTTTAATCCGGCTACACTCCTGCGTTTAAACCCATAACAAAAAGCGTCGCAGTTGTCCTAAGCGATTAGCGGTCGAAGACTGCGGCCAGATCGCTCTTCAGACCTCCCTCTCTGAGATGGGCCGATAAGGGTCGGGCCGTCAAAGGGGAAGCCAAAGCTGGTCCGTGCGCCGAGTCTGCCTTTGGTGAATTTTTTAGTCGTAACTGCGGCGTTCTTCAGATAACAAAAGTTCAGGTGAACGATATGACTGCTTATCCTTATCGCTTGTCCGAATCCGCCTTCGTCCCCTCCGAATTGGTAGAGCTTCTCCGCCATCGAGCGCTCAAGCAAGCCGACAAGACCGCCTACGCCATGCTCACGGATGGAGAAGAGGAAGAGATTTCTCTGAGCTACAGCGAATTGGACCAGCAAGCACGGCTCATCGGTGCTGCTCTACAGTCTATGGGCGCTGCGGGAGGGTGCGCGCTGCTGCTCTACCCGCAGGGATTGGATTTTATCGCGGCATTCTTCGGATGTTTGTATGCAGGGGTAATTGCCATTCCGGCCTTCCCGCCGTCGCCCTCTCGCAGGGATCGTATGCTGCCGAGGCTCTTGTCCATTGCCGGTGATGCCCGCCCAGTGGTCGCCTTGACTACGACTTCAATCCTGTCTTCGGTTGAGCATGTGATTGCAGAGCACAGTGAATTTCAGTCTATGAACTGGCTGGCAACCGACACACTTGGCGGCGAGCTGGCGGAGTCTTGGCAGTATCCGGACATCAACGGCGAGACGCTGGCGTTTCTTCAATATACCTCCGGCTCCACCTCCACTCCGAAGGGCGTCATGGTGAGCCACGGCAATTTGCTCTACAACGAGCGCATGATCGAGCTGGCTCTGGAGCACACGGAGGACTCGACGACCGTCGTCTGGTTGCCTCTCTATCATGACTTGGGCCTCATCGGAAATGTCTTACAGTCTCTATATGTCGGCTCGACATGCGTGCTCATGTCGCCTGTGGCTTTTCTACAGCGACCTCTGCGCTGGTTGAGCGCAATCTCACGTTACAAAGCGCATACCAGCGGCGGCCCCAACTTCGCTTACGACCTCTGTGTGCGGAAGATCACACCCGAACAGCGCGCGACTCTGGACCTGAGCAATTGGCGGCACGCTTTCAGCGGGGCCGAGCCGATTCGTTATGAAACCCTCGAACGCTTTGCCGCCGCCTTCGAGTCGTGCGGTTTCCGCAAAGAAGCTTTCTACCCCTGCTATGGTCTGGCCGAATCCACTCTCTTTGTGACGGGCGGGCTACGCGACGCTCTGCCGGTTGTCCGTCCGGTCCAAGCCTCTGCGCTTGAGAGCCACAAGGTGATTCCGGCTATCGCTGGCAATCACGGCGAGAACGTTCGGCTGGCTGTCGGCTGTGGCAAGACATGGCTGGAAGAGAAAGTCATCATCGTCAATCACGAGAGTCTCACTCAATGTGCGCCGGACGAGGTTGGAGAAATCTGGATTAAAGGCAAGAACGTCGCGCAAGGGTACTGGAATCGTTTAGAGGAATCGGAACAAACCTTCCGCGCGCATCTGGCGGATACAGGAGAAGGTCCGTTTCTTCGCACGGGCGATCTGGGCTTTTTACACGACGGCGAACTGTTCGTCACAGGTCGCATCAAGGACCTCATTATCATTGATGGCTCGAACCATTACCCGCAGGACATAGAGTTGACTGTCCAGCAGTGTCATCCGGCGGTTCGCGCAGATTGCGTCGCCGCCTTTTCCATTGACGTTGAGGGCGAGGAACGGCTGGTCGTCGTGGCGGAAGTGGATCGTCATTTTAAGCCCGGCCAAGCGGAGATGGGCCAGCCCGTTTCCGATGCCGACTCCGCGATGAAGATGAGCGTGGATGCGGTCATCAAAGCCATCCGTCGCGCGATTTCTCAAAGGCATGACATACAGGTTCACGCTCTCTCGCTCCTCAAGTTTGGCAGTATCCCTAAGACTTCAAGCGGCAAGATTCAACGCTTCTCTTGTCGCGCCCGTTTTCTGGCGAATACTTTCGAGTCTGTCTCTTAAAGAGGAACTATATGAACTTCCCGAACGCCGAAGATGGCACGTCATCGCATCTCTCCGCGAAGGATAACTCTGCGGACGAGCAAGGCAACTCGCCGCAGAAATCTCCCTCTGCGAAGACGATTGAGGCATGGCTAATCTCACAACTGGCAGAGCAGTTAGGACTGGAGCCGGAAGAGGTGGACGTGCGCGAGTCTTTCGCCAGTTACGGCCTCTCTTCCAGAGAAGCTGTCATCTTGTCAGGCGATTTGGAAGTTTGGCTGAACCGCCGTCTGCCAGCCACGCTGGCTTGGGATTACCCGAACATCGAAACCCTTGCGAAGCATCTGGCCGGTGAGTCTGAGCCGTCCGCGCCAGAGGTTAAGACGCTGATTGTCGGCAGCAGCGAACGCGAGCCTCTCGCCATCATTGGCCTCGGCTGTCGTTTCCCCGGCGCTCAAAATCCGCAGGCATACTGGCAACTGCTTCGTGATGGTGTGGATGCTGTGAGGGAAGTCCCCGCAGAGCGTTGGAGTCTCAAAGACTTTTATGACCCGGACAATTCGATTGCAGGAAAAATAAATACACGCTGGGGAGGATTTTTAGAGAACGTTGACCAGTTTGACAGCCGCTTTTTCGGAATCTCTCCGCGAGAAGCCACGCGCATAGACCCGCAGCAGCGTTTGCTCATGGAAGTGGCGTGGGAAGCTTTTGAGGATGCAGGGCAGACGCTTGAGCAACTTGCTGGAACGCGCACGGGCGTCTTTGTGGGCATCTCTAATAACGATTACAGCCGCATACAGTTTGGCGACCCCATGTTGATTGACGCCTATGCGGGAACGGGCAACGCCTTCAGCATCGCTGCCAACCGCCTCTCTTACCTCTTTGACTTGCAAGGGCCAAGCATGGCTGTTGACACTGCCTGTTCCTCTTCGCTCGTGTCGGTTCATCTGGCCTGCCAGAGCCTCTGGAGCGGCGAGACCACGCTCGCCATCGCGGGCGGAGCGAACCTCATCCTGTCGCCGGAAGTGACTATCAATTTCACGAAAGCCGGGGCGCTTTCGCCGGACGGTCGCTGTAAGGCGTTCGATGCAGAGGCCAACGGCTTTGTTCGTAGTGAGGGCGTAGGTCTCGTCGTTCTCAAGCCTCTCTCGAAAGCTCTGGCAGACGGTGACCGTGTCTATGCCTTGATACTCGGCAGCGCGATTAATCAGGACGGGCGCACAAACGGCTTGATGGCCCCCAACCAGTCCAGTCAGGAAGCAGTGCTGCGCGAAGCCTACCGTCGCGCAGGAGTTTCTCCCGGACAGGTCCAATACGTTGAAGCTCATGGAACAGGCACGCTGCTTGGCGACCCCATAGAGGTCAAGGCTCTCGGAGCCGTGCTTGCGACTGAGCGCGCGGCGGAGAATAAATGCTACATCGGCTCGGTCAAAACTAACCTCGGACATCTGGAATCGGCTGCCGGAGTTGCCGGTCTCATCAAGCTCGCCCTCTCGCTCAAGCATCAACAGATCCCTCCGAGCCTGCACTTCAGCGAGCCGAATCCTTATATCCCTTTCGATGAGCTTCCGCTCTCTGTTCCGCAGACTCTCACAGACTGGCCCAAGTCTGCGAGGCCAGCAGTCGGCGGCGTGAGTTCGTTCGGATTTGGCGGGACGAATGCACATCTGGTCCTCTCGCAAGCGCCTGAGACTTTTACGAGCGAGCAAGCTTGCGAGCCTGAGAGCTTGCGGCCCGAACTGTTCCCACTCTCGGCACGCACTCCTGAATCTCTTCAATCTCAGGCGCGAGCCTTCCGAAATTTCCTGACCGGCGAAGCGTTAGATAAAGGCGTCTCCTTCCGTGACGTTTGTCATAGTGCGCGCGTCCGACGCACTCATCATGATTATCGTCTGGCCGTCGTCGCACACTCGCCGGAAGAGCTTGCCGGAAACCTGGAAGCATTCCTCAATGGTGAGGAGCGCGCCGGAATGGTCACGGGCCGCAGGAACGCGAACCGCACACCGAAGCTGGTCTTCGTCTTCTCCGGTCATGGCTCTCAATGGCTCGGCATGGGGCGCGAATTATTGCAGCAGGAATCCGTGTTCCGGGAAGTTCTGGAGCAGTGCGATGCGCTGATGAATGAGCACACGGACTGGTCCCTCTTGCATGAGCTGTGTGCAGAAGAGGCAGAGTCCAGGCTGGATGAACTTGATGTGATCCAGCCAGCAGTATTTGCGATACAAGTCGCGCTGGCCGCTCTGTGGCGCTCATGGGGCATCGAGCCGGATGCAGTCGTGGGCCATAGCATGGGCGAAGTGGCAGCCGCATACGTCGCTGGCGCTTTGAGCTTGAAAGATGCCGTGCGTGTCATTTGCCTGCGCAGCCAATTGATGAAGCGTGTGAGCGGGCAGGGTGCAATGGCGGTCGTCGAGCTTCCTCTGGACCAGGCACGGCAGCTAGTGGCTGCATACGATGGCCGCGTCTCTACGGCTGTCAGCAACAGTCCAATCTCAACCGTGCTTTCGGGAGAGCAATCGGCGCTGGAAGAGATTCTGAAACGACTGGAAGAGCAGGGAGTCTTCTGCCGTTTTGTCAAAATTGATGTGGCGTCGCACAGTTCGCAGGTAGAGCCTCTGCACGCAGACCTTCTAGAAGCCCTGAATGGAATTTCTCCACAACCTTACTCGCTCTCTTTCTACTCGGCTGTTGACGGGGCGCTCAGAGACGAACCCTTAGACGCCGCTTACTGGTGGCGTAACCTGCGAGAGCCTGTGCTTTTTTCGACGGCGATTCGCCATTCGCTTGAGGATGGGCACAGCCTTTTTCTGGAACTCAGCCCGCATCCGAGCCTCTCTATCGCGCTGGCCGACTGCTTTAAATATTTCGAGCACGACGCGTCAGTGCTTCCTTCCATGCGTCGTAGCAAAGAGGAACTGGGCGTGTTGCTCGGCTCGCTCGGCGCTCTCTACACGAACGGGCATCCTTTTGACTGGACCAAACTCTCCGCCAAAGATGCGCGTTACGTCCAACTTCCGAACTACCAATTCAAGCGCGAACGATACTGGCTTGAGCCTGCGGAAAGCTGCGCGCCCCGTCAGGCGAACGGAACGGGCTTTGCCGCCTCGCTCCCGCAAGCCAGTCAGCACGATGGCTCTCTCACTCTCCAACCGGAAGAACCTGAACTTATGAATCAAGAATCACATCTTCAAAATGTTCAACCCTCGACTCCGCACGAGCCGTCTCCGGCTCGGAAAGAGAAAATTTTTGCCGAGGTGCAAAGCATCGTCGGGCGTTTGCTTGAGGTCAACCCGTCTGAGATAGATGCTCATACTCCGTTTCTTGAGATCGGCGCTGATTCCATTCTGCTCATCGAGGCCATACGGACCATTGAGAACACCTACGGCGTGAAGCTCTCCATCCGCCAGTTGTTTGAAGAGCTAACCACAGTTGATGCTCTGGTCAGTTATATAGATCAAACGCTCCCGCCGGAACAGCCTTCACAGACGACGCCCGAAACTCCCGCCGCGCTGCCTCTTCAGGTGCAAGTTGCGCCGCCCGCTCCGTTGGCTGTCGCCCCGCTCGTCGCCTCCGCTCAAACGGTGCAGACAGAAGCGCTGGCCGATTCCATCAACAGGGGCGCGGGCGCTGAGACCATGCTCGAAAGAGTGATGACGCAGCAACTCAACGCACTCTCGCAGGTCATCTCTCAACAATTAAATGTTCTAGGCCAGAGCCACACCACCAACGGCAATGGCTTGCCGCACAGCACGCCGACGATGCAATCCGCTTCGCAGCCCACACCGGCTGTCGCAGCGCAGGCTACGGGCGACGGTCATCATGCAGGCAATGGCAATGGGCATCATTCGGATAATCATCAACAAGCAGGCAACGGTCACCAGCAAGCCGCTCAGGTTTCAAGCAACGGAAACCATAACGCGCCTGTGATGACGGCGACGCCCGCAACGCTCGCGCCCGCTCAAAATGGAGCGCAGGGTGTCACGCCAGCGCCGTTCGTGCCTTTTCAAAAAATCACACCGGGCAAAGTCGGGGGCTTCAGCCCGCGCCAGCAGCAACACCTCGACGCTTTGATCGAGCGTTATAACTCGCGCACGAAAAAATCGAAGGAGATGACACAAGCCTACCGTCCTGTGTTGTCAGACAATAGAGCTTCTGCGGGCTTTCGTCTTTCGATCAAGGAGATGCTCTATCCGATTATCAGTGAGCGTTCGGAAGGCTCGAAAATCTGGGATGTGGATGGCAACGAGTATCTGGACATCACGATGGGCTTCGGCGTCAATCTCTTCGGCCACAATGCGCCCTTCATCAAGCAAGCCTTACAGGAGCAACTTGAGCGAGGCATACAGCTTGGCCCGCAATCTCACCTCGCGGGCGAAGTGGCCCAACTCATCTGCGAGCAGACGGGCATGGATCGCGTCACTTTTTGCAACTCAGGCACGGAAGCTGTGATGACAGCCTTGCGCCTTGCGCGCGCCGCAACGGGGCGCACGAAGGTCGCCATGTTCAGCAGTTCCTATCACGGAAGCTTTGACGGGGTGCTCGCAAGCTCACACACCACCGGACAGAATCCGGGCACTGTTCCAATGGCTCCCGGCGTGCCCGCGCCGATGGTTGAAGATGTGCTTGTGCTTGATTACGGGACCACGCAAGCGTTGGAAACCATACGCGCCCACGCGCATGAGTTGGCCGCCGTGCTCATCGAGCCTGTCCAGAGTCGCCGCCCTGATTTTCAACCTAAAGAATTTCTACAACAGGTCCGCGCGCTCACCAGAGAGGCGGGCACGGCCCTCATCTTTGATGAAGTCATCACGGGTTTTCGTATTCATCCCGGCGGCGCGCAAGCATGGTTCGGCGTTCAGGCAGACCTTGCCAGCTACGGCAAGATTATCGGCGGCGGGTTGCCGATTGGCATCGTTGCAGGCCGGACTGCCTTCATGAACGGCATTGACGGCGGCACGTGGACCTACGGCGATAGCTCGTATCCTCAAGCTGAAACCACTTTCTTCGCGGGCACGTTCTGCAAGCATCCTCTGGCAATGGCCGCCTCAAGAGCAGTGCTCAAGGAGATTAAAAAGTCCGGCACAGCTATTCAGGACCAACTGAACCGGCGCACCGCACAGTTGGCCGACACCCTCAATGCCTACTTCGAGCAGGAGCAACTCTCGATTCGCATCATACATTTCGGCTCGCTCTTTCGCTTCGCCTTCTCCGGCAACCTGGACGTGCTCTTTTACCACCTGATGGAGAAGGGCATCTATATCTGGGAAGGCCGCAACTGTTTCCTCTCAACGGCCCATACGGACGAAGACATAGAGCGTTTCGTGAGAGCCGTCAAGGAGAGCATAGACGAGATGCGGGACGGAGATTTTCTCCCTCCGCCTCCAAATAGTCCAAACGGCCAGCGTCCCTCTCATCGCCGGTCCTCTACATCTCACAACGGGCCATCTCACTCACTCTCGAAGGGCGGCGGAAGCAGTAGTGCCGCCGCCCTTGAGTATGTCGCTCAGTTGAGCGAGCCGGATGTCTTCGCCTTCACACAGCCTGCGGAAGCGCGCGTCGTTCCCCTCACAGAAGCGCAAAAGCAACTCTGGTTCTTATCTCA
>JBAWGU010000104.1:0-2663 GCA_049593215.1 Pyrinomonadaceae bacterium | reverse complement strand
CTCCCACTCACCTTCAAATTAAACCACTACCCGGCTTTAATACATCTTCGTCAAATCAATTCCCGTATAGTAAGCCTTCAAAATTTTGTCGTAAGTCCAACCAGCCCGCGCCAGCCCGTAAGCTCCGACCTGACACATGCCTACGCCATGACCCCAGCCGCGACCTGTGAAGGTAAAACTTGTGACGCGCCCGCTCGCGTCGTAATGGCGATCAATGACGAAGAGTTGTTCGCGCAGGCCGAGCGCGGAGCGTATGCGCCCGCCGTGCAGGTGCGTCGTGCCGTTTGTGCCGACAATCTCCAAATCCGTTGCGCGGCGGGACGAGCCGCGCTGGTCCACTCTCAGGTCCATCAAAGAGCCGAAGCCGCCGATGTAGCGCGCGAGACGCGACTGTGCTTCGTAGACAGAGAGTTCCTGCGTCCAATTTGCAAAGGGCGAGAAACGGTCTGAGGCTGCGCCGTTCGGCGCGGGCCTGACTTCTATGTAGTCAACGTCGCCGCGCGCGTCCAGATGAAACGCGACAGGCTCGCCGCCTACGAGCACGACGGAGCGCATCTGGTAAACGCCAACGCCAAACGCGCGGAAGAGAAATGCGTCTTCACTGACCTTGATAGGTTGGTCGCGGTTCTTGTTTGAGCGAAGCACAAGCGTGCCGCCCGAAGCAGGCCGCGCGACGGCATGTTGAAGTTGCAGGAGCGAGCGTGATTCAAGCAGGCGCGAGATAGTGTGCAGGGCGCGAGCGCGTGTCATCTGTTCGCGCGGGCGCAGGGTCGCGTCCGTGTAGAGCGAGAGATAGCCGTCACGCAGAAGCAGCGCAACGTCCGCGCGGTTCGGCGTTGGGATTTCGCTCGCATCGCGGAACGACAGGAGATAGTCAACATCCGCGTTATCGAAGAGCGTGTCTGCGCGCGCGTCGCCATACACGGCTGCGACGAGCGCAGTGCTGAACGCGGGCGCGCGCGTGGCATCTTCCGTGACGGAAGGCGCGCTCTGTCGCGTGAGACTTGCGACGGCTGCGATCCACATGCGCGCTTCCGCGATGGTCATAGGAGACGAGAGCCATGAGTCTGTGATGCGCGATGGGCTGAGAGCGAAATGGTTGATGTTGAGAAGTGCGCTGTCTCTGGCGAGGTCGGCGTTGCGCTCGTCGCGTATGTCTGCAAGCTCGCGTTTCGAGTTGATGGTGAACGGAGCGAAGGATGCTTTGCCTTCGGGAGAACATTCGCGGCCTCGCAGGTAAGGGACTGCTTCGCCAAAAATATTCTCGGCATTCTCCGTGCGCCCGCCGCACGTCGAAGTGTAGAGCGCGTTGATCGGTTCGCCGTTGTAGGTCGCGACGATGCCGCGCGTCTCTACCACAGCGCGCGTCGAGAGCGAATGCTCCGTTGCGAGTCCGCCGTAAACTTGCGAGCGCGTTGTCGGCAGCAGGTCGAAGCCCTGCGCGGCAAACTGCCCGCGATTCTTGACGGCGTAGGTGCGCGCGGCGACAGCTTGAGCTTTCAAAGCTTCGATGGCCGGATAGCCGCCGGGCGAAAGCTCATTCGGCACGACGCCGCAGACGTAATCTTCTAGGCCGACGACGTTGACGACCGTGAGAGCGCCGCGCGGGTTGGCGAAGACTTCGAGGCGTCCTCTGTAAGGCTTGTCGTTGAAACGAACGGGCGCGTTGCGTTCATCTTCGGAAGCGAACACGACGGGCGCGCTTGAGTTGAAGAGCATGTTTGATCCGGCAGCGTAGGCGACAAGCTCGCGCGAAGGGCTGCTGGTGCGCGAGACCGCGCGCACATTGCTTGATGTGATGAGACGAGCAGTGGACTGAGAAGATGCGCCGCTCCTGTTCTTTGCGCTCGATGTTGAAGGAGCTTGCACCGAAGGGTGCGCGGCGTGCGTTTCGATGATTGACGCTTTGACGAATCCGGCCTCTTCGAGAGTGGCGCGGAGTTCTTCCGCTTCCGGTCTTGAGCGGCCTGTGCCGACGCGAACGGGCCAACTCTTCGTCGCCGCATCGTAAACGCATTCAGCCTGCTCGCCCGTCAAGGCGCGCACCTCCTGCAAGGTTTTTTCAGCGTCAACGCGCGTGGGAAATCCTGCGAGCTGCACGAAGCAGGCGTCCGGTTCTGCGGGCAAAGGAACAGGAGAAAGAAGGTGTGCTTCTATCCGAACGCGCGCGACGTTAAGCGGCGTCGGGGCGGAATGTGTGTCCGAAGCATTCAGGAGTTGGCTGTTCGTAGAGATGCTGACTGCGCGCGCGTCTGTTGCGAGGCCGATGCGTATCGTCGGCTCTTCAGTTAATCGCGTGGTCCCGGTTTGAGAAATGACGGAGGGCGCGTTGGCTGGTTGTGAACTTGTTTCAGCGCGGCGCGGGCGCGTCTGTTGTTGCGGTTCTTGCGCGAAGACAAATGGAGAGAGAAAGAGTGCGTGCGCGATGAGTAGAGCGATAGACCTGTTAAGAACGAGGGAAAAACGCATTGCTTAAATCTCAAGACAATAGCCGTTGATCGTAGGGCGCAGAAAGGGAGGCGCGGGACAATAGTACTACATTTGTGCGTAATCCTCTGTAAATTTTGGTCGTGGCTAACAAATCTGTAGGGGCAGGGCAAGTCCGCAGCCCGCACAACCGACAGAAGAATTCAAACAGGGATGGACAGGATGGACAGGATAAA
>JBAWGU010000103.1:0-14271 GCA_049593215.1 Pyrinomonadaceae bacterium | reverse complement strand
GTTAAGAAGAGAGAGAAACGCCCCAGCGCATCGTGCTCAATCGTATAAATTTTCGGCTCAAGCCTCTTCGATTTAGGGCCGCTGAAGATTAACGAAAAGCCCTTCACAGTTTCAGGATGCTTGCGAGATGCTTTGAGATCGTTAACCTCGATCAGCTTGAGAGTTGCGCCCGGCGCAGTTTTGAGACTGGCGCGGAACGATGTGTTCAAGTACGGAGCGAAAGTCTCTTTCGAAAAATAATTGATGATGTCTGCCTGGCTTTTTGGGGGAACCTGAAAGTCTCCTGCCGGATTCAATCTTCCGCCACGAATCTGCTGGGCCGACACGAAAGTAAAGCTTTTCAGTTGAGCGCCTGCAACGAGCGCAGCAAGCGCACCTGCTTTTAAGAATTTTCGACGCGAATCGTCCATTCAACTTACTCTCCTCTAAATTATTTGAGTGGAAAATAGGTGGGCCTTTTCGCTGACGAGATACTAGCAGCTAACCACAGCGCGTGCAAATATTTTCTTGCTATCGTGAGTGCGCGTAGTTTAAACTGCCCGCGCTTCGATCTTGTAAGCGGCAACACTCTGACCAAGAAATTCTTCTCGCACGAACTTCGGAATCGGAGTCTCGAAAAAAACAGGTTGGCTGGCTAATGAATAGCCGGAAGACCCAGAACTTCAGTACCCTCAAATAAATTTAGGAGAAAAAAACCTATGTCTGAGCCTTATCTTGGAATGATCATTATCGTTCCATACAACTTCTCGCCGCGTGGCTGGGCTTTCTGCAACGGTCAGATTTTGCCAATCGCGCAGAACACGGCGCTCTTTTCCCTCTTAGGCACCACTTTCGGCGGCAACGGCCAGACCACTTTTGCGCTGCCGGACCTGCGAGGCCGCGTCCCCAATAGTTCCGGTCAAGGCCCCGGCCTCTCGAGTTACGATCTTGGTCAGGTGGGCGGCACTGAAACCACGACGCTGACTGTAAATCAGATGCCCGGGCACGCGCACCCCTACACTCCCGGCTGCGCAACCGGCGATGCAACGAGCGGCAAACCTTCCAATAATTTCCCCGCAAATGGCGGCCAGTACTCTAGTCCCGCTAACGGAACAATGGGCGCTGGCGTGACCGGGCTGGCGGGAGGCGGTCAGCCGGTTTCAATCTTGCAGCCTTACCTGACGCTGAACTATTGCATCGCTCTGGAAGGAATCTTCCCGTCAAGAAACTAAGGCAACATCCGTTCGCTTGATGTGGACGCGGTAATTCGCAACAGGTAACAGTTGAGAAGGCGCAGAGAGAGTGTATGTTCAACCAAACATCTTTCTGCGCCTTCCGCCTTTTATCAAACTCAGTCGAGCAACGCTCTTGATTCTAAACGCTCATAGAACGCGGCAACCCATTTGTCCGCCTCCTGCCGCACGAAATCATTAGCCTCCGCTCTCTTCTCCTCGCCATCATACAGATAATTTAGCGAAGTCTCTTTTGCGTAAAACTGCGTCGTCAACGTCATGCGCCGGGTCTCGGCTTCCGTGTATGAGACTTGAAAGAATTTCAGAAACGAAGAGGTCACACCTTCGCTCAGTTGTTTGTGATTGATGAGCAGGACCGGCCCCTGCCGGAGGTTTTCCAGAGCGGCCTGACAGATTCGCCCCAACACTCTGGCGAAATATTCCTCTCTCTTCATGGGCAGGACGGCAGAGGCTTCGAGGCCAAGAATGTCAGGGGCCAGATTGCCCGGAAACATCCAGTGAGCAGTCCGCCTTTGATGCGAAACGATTACTTCAACAGGATCACGATAGACGAAGACGCAGGGCACATCCGGGTAAGCGCGCCTAACGAGCGGCAGACTGAGCGTCTGCCAGCCGTCGAACTTGATGAAAAAGTTCTGCTCATCTTGATGCCGACGCTGCCCGAGCGCGCTCAACATGGCCTTGAGCCAGACGATACATCTTTCGTCCGTCGCGCGCATGTTTCCAAATCGGGCGCGAAGAACGGAGTCAATCGCTCCTGCCTCTGAGACGACAATATTCTGTGGCAGCGCGGCCAGCATTCTGGAGATGACCGTCGAGCCGCAGCGCGACATGTGGAAGATAAACCCGCGTGGCCGCAATCCCGGATTCAATTCCGCCAACTCTTCTAAAACTTCAACGGAGGTTTGAGGACGAAAGAGTAAGGAGAACGGATGATCAAATCGTCGCTCAACCGTCTGATCAAAAAACGGGTCTGTAAAGCGTTGCTCACCCATCTCACACCAGTCAACAAAGGGTGTGGACCTGTGCCGGTAAAAGCGTATGGGCGTCCAGTTGACCAGATTGGCAGCGCGGATCATTGAATCCATCTCTCAAGCCACACGCGACGGCTCGCGCGCAAAGCTTCTTCGACATCCTCCAACGTAAAACCGTAGCCGCTCTCTACGCCGAGGCGAACGACCAGCGCCTTGAAGCTTTCAATGTCAGCAGTCTCCTTCAGCATCTTTTGCAACGCTCTGTCTTGAAATACCAGATGCCGGAATTGTTCAAAGCTCTCTTGTGTCATCTTCTGTTTTCTATCAGGGCCGTCAATGCTCCAGCCGCCGGACGTTTGAGAGGAATGTTTGATCTACGAGGTAGATGTCAACGGCGTGAGCATTGCCGACCGAAGCGCGAAAGGCGGGCGCAGATGTTTGGCGCAGGCTGTCCAGGAGCGCGGCGTTGCTGTAATAGCGTCGCCCGCGCGCCGCGATGATAAAGTCGCCGGTAGTAAATTCTCTTAAGGCTTCTGGGTCAGAAAGCGAAACGCAGACGAGATCGGAACGATTGGCCTGCCCGGCGTAATAGGCTGCAAGGCCGGGCGTTTCGCTGGCAACATGCGCGCCTGCTCCGGCGCGGCTGGCAATCTCCGACATCACCTCTCGCATGTAGGCATCATAAAAATCATCCTGCGGGAAGAGCGCGCCTGCCTGCTCTCTGCCGCCGCCAAGCAGATTCGTGTAGAGCCTGTAGTAAGGCGCGGCGCTTAAGTCTGCACTGATGGAAGAAAGAATGAAGAGCGAGATAATCGCAGCCCGCGCGTAAACTTTGATGCCTTCATTTGAAAACAGCGCGGCGAGTTTGAGCGCGAGGGCACGTGCGATGAAACGTATGCCGATGGCAGCCGTAAGGAGCACGGCAGGGAGCGCGGTGGTGAAGTAGCGCGTGAACTTGCCGCCTGTAAAGGTGAAAGTCATGGTCCAGAAAAAGAGCCAGAAGAGCAAAAAGTAACGCCCGTCTCCGAGCTTGCGTCTAAATGCGAGCGGCAGCCCAATGATGAATGCTGCGAGCGTCGCTAAGGGCAGCTTCACTCCCATGAAGACGAAATAGAAATACCAGGGAATGCCCTTTACCCAATCCTGCATCTTGTGCGTGTAGAGCTGCCCCATGAATTCATAACTGTCGTGGCCGATCCTTTTGTAACTTGCAAAGGACATCATCTCGCGCCATGTCGCGGGCAGCAGAATCGTCGGATTAAAGAGCAGAAACGCTGCGCCCATGATGGCGAAGAAAATCAGGAAGCGACGTTTGCCAATGCGCCAGCGCGTTTCGGGAATCAGTTGAAAGATGTAGTTGTAGCTGATGCTGATAGCTAGGAATTGCGGCATGTACTTTGACGCCAGCATCGCGCCGAAGGCGGCGGCAGTAGCCCAGTAGTAAGGCTCAGGGTTGCGCGCAGGCTGGCCCTCGGCTGCGCGCTGGCCTCGCAGCCAGAAGACATTGGCGAGCAGAAAGAAGAAGAGGAAAAACGTATCCTCTTTAGCGATGCGGTTGAAACCAATCGCGCCCGGATCAAAGGCCCACAAAGCGGCTGCGATTAGTGCTATCTCCACGCCGAACAGCTCAGCCGCGACCAGATAAATCAGAATCGCCGTGAGCGCGCCCGTAATCGCTGCGGGCAAACGCAGGGCCGTCTCCACAGGCACGCGCAACCCCGCATCCTGTTTGACGAGCGAAGCGCTATTCCATTTTTCGGCGACGACGACGCTCACAGTCAGCAGCGCCTTCATCAAAAACGGATGCTCGCCGTTGGCGGCAGTCAACCCGTGCGCGCGATAGTCTTCGACGGCTAACTGCTTGTTGAGTTCATCTTCGCTGAAACCTTCGGCGCTCAACCCTCGGACGCGCAAGCCGAAGCCGAAGAGCACAATCAGCGAGAGCGTTGCCAGGAGCAGCGTGCGGCTGAGAGTGCGCGCATCTGGTCCTGCAAATAGTTCCGGCCTGAGACCTGCCGTGATAGCTGGCGCAGCTTGAGCGGACAAAATTTCAAAGCTCCTTTTCGGAAAAGCTCCCCTTAAGAGACACACTTGCTTTTGAGATTATTTAGTTGAAATGTGACAAGCCCGATAGCACATTCAGGATTAGAGTCGAACGCAAATACATGAAGCGCAAGCTTAACTTGATTGAGAGCCAGGAGGCAATCCCGCAAAAATTTTAAGCGCGAGACCCTAAAAACAACTTGAAATTCAGCAGAAAATGGGCGAACATTCGCTTTCGATTTTGTCATCTGGCGCAAACTGCCGGACGCATGGCCCGACGTGGGAGGCCAAACTCTTCCGGGAGTCATTCGGGTGGAAACTCGCTTGTCACAGAATCTTCTACCGTCAGAAGACAGAATCAGTGCTTACCCTATTGCGTTTGAAAAGTCCAGAGATTAGTATTCGGACCACTCCTCAAATAAACCGTCAATCTAAACGAACTTGAAAAGGAGACTTCATGGCAGCGAACATTCAAGGACCACAGGACGGAACACAGACATCTTCCGCACCAGCTTTCAGAATTGACCAGAAACTTCACCAGATACTATACACGCCTTCGTCAAGGCCGACGCTCGCGCCCCTGCCGGAACCGGAAGTTCTGCCGGAGCCGCCATACCCGATTCATGCTGACCCGCAGCCGATGACGAAGAAGGAGTATCAGAAACTTAATGCGATTCGCACCTGGAAGACCTGGGGTTCTCCTTATTTCAAATCTCTTTATCACAGAGGCGAGTTGAGGCCGATCATCCCTTACCTCTTCACGGAATGGAAGTGCAATCTGGATTGCCACTATTGCTGGTCCTACAACAACAAGGTCAAGGGCATGACGGAAGATGTCGCCAAGCGCTCGATTGACTGGCTGCACTCAATCGGCTCGCGCGTCCTTGCGCTGATGGGCGGCGAACCGTTGCTTCGTCCAAAATTCATTCACAAGATCGTTCACTACAGCGCGAAGAAAGATATCTTCGTCTATCTTCCGACCAACGGGCGTTTGATGAAGCCCGAAGTGATTGATCGTCTCGGCGATGCGGGCATTGCCACAGTCAATCTGGCCGTTGATTCGGTCAAAGATAGAAAGGCGTTGCCGAAAGCCCTGGACCCGATTCGCCCTTACTTTGATTATCTGGTCAAGCGGCAGCATCACTACGGCTACACCGTGATGTTCAATATCAACATCACGCGCATCAACATGGACGACGTGAAAGAGTTGACGGAGATTGCCCGCGACGCAGGCATCGCCACAGACTATCACATCAACGAATCGCCGATGACGGAGCAGACGCACTTCAAGCATCTGGACGAGAACAGCACCTATCTCACGCCGGATGATTGGAGCAAGGTTGACGACCTCCTGGATTATCTTGACGACAAACGGCACAACGAAGGCTACAAGATGGTCAACCAGTCGCAACACATGAAGGACATGAAGATGCTCATGCGCGGCGAAGTTCCGCCGTGGGATTGTCGCGCGGGCCAGAACTCTCTCATCATCCGCACGGACGGCACGCTCGCGCCCTGCTTCCCGATGTACTCTGCGACGCACGACTGGGGCACGATTGAGAATCCGAAGTTCGAGTCCGAGCAGCTTGACGAGATGAAGAAGGAATGCTCGAAGCATTGCCTCTCCACCTGCAACTACATTCTGGCCTACTGCTACAACACGAAGCGTGTGTTGAAGTGGATCATGAAGCAGGCCATGCACGGATTCAAAGGCTCAAGCGACACGATTCAGTAATGCCGTTGAAGCATGAACTCTATCGAGTTAATCAATTTGCCAAAGATAAAAGGAGGCCGACCAAGCCTCCTTCTGTCTTTTTCATCTTCGCTTGTTCCTCGTATTCCGAATTGAAGGGCTGGCAATTCTCTTCCCTTTCAACTAAACTACCACACCAAATCCAGCTCTAAAAATTTAACTAACTTTGCCGGAGGGACTTTAGCATGGCTGACGAAAAAGAGGGAAAACAGTGCAAGAATCCTGCATGTGGCTGCCCTGTGCCGGAGGATCAAAAGTATTGCAGCGCATCGTGCGAGGGCGCGGGCGGAACGATTGAGCTTGACTGCGATTGCTCGCATCCTGAGTGCGGCGGCAATTTCTAACGCAAGTGAATAAGATTGTAGGGGCAGGGACATGTCCTCGGCCCGCATCTTAGCCAAAACAGGAAATTAACAGGATGGACAGGATAGACAGGATGAAAGAAATGCTGAACGCGAAACGATGAATGATGAATAGAAAGCTTTTCGTCTTTCCCCTCCGCATTCATCATTTCTCATTCATAGTTTCTTCTTTATCCTGTTCATCCTGTTTGAATCTTCTGTGAGCTGTGTGGGATGTTGACTTGTCCTCAACCCCTAAAATGCCTCTTCAGTTCAGAGCGTCCAACTGTAAACCCACAGGATTCGCGCCCGCGCCTTTGATGCTGTCAATCACTTTCACTACATGCCCGTAGCTGATTGAGCGCGGAGCTTTGATGAAGACGGTTTTAAGTATTCGTTCATCAAGCGGGAGATCGCCGCGATTTTCCATGCCCTCACGAAAGACTCTGTTATTCGTTCTCTCCACAAACAGGTTCGCCAGCTTCGCATTCAGCTTTGTAGCGTCGTCAACCGTCCCCATGTCTTCTTCAAGAAGATTCAATTTGAGATGGAGGTCTTTGTCTATCGTGACGACGAGCGTGTTGATATTTGGATCAACTTTCAAGCTGTTGTCGGGCGGCTGCGGAAGCTGCGCCCTGAAACGGCTCGGCTTGAGCGGTGAAGCGACCATGAAGATGATGAGCAGCACGAGCAGGACATCTATCAAAGGCGTGACGTTAATGAACGGCGCGGCCTGATTCTTCTTTTTCTCATCAACTGCTTTCATCTCTTGCGGTCCTTTCAGAACGAAGCACACAGATTCACTGACGAACCTTTAGATTCATCTCTCAATCAACAACGGCTTAGACACCTTGACGATTGAAAAGTTCCGACAGAGATGATGAAAACAAGGCAAAAGGTAAAAGGAAAAAGTAAGGCGGAAACCACTGTTTAATTAAACAGTTCAACGTGAGCACTGTAATTAAAAGTTGGCTTCCCCTGACTTTTGCCTTTTTACTTTTGCCTTTAGCTCATCTCATGTTGCTCTTCGGGAAGCCGACCTTATCCGGCTCGGCGTTGAGTCTGGAGAGCAGCTTTTTGATGAGCGCAGTTTTGATTCTTCCGGCTTCGCGCGGAGGCACGACGTAGCGCACGATGGCTTCGAGCCAGGTGTTCTCGCTGACGCGAAAGAGAACCGCCGGACGCCTTCTGACTTCCAGCTCATCCACAGGCGTCTGCGCCAGCAGCTCACGAAAAACCTCCACGCGCTCCATCATCGCTTCGCCCAACTCAGCTTCGACCACTTCCTGCATGATCTTCGCCACAAACTCCAGATCGCTATCGTAAGCAATCTGAAACTTGACCTCGTTCCAGATGTAAGGAAAGAGCGGCCACGAATAATTGTAAACGGCTGTGCTCAGAACATTGGAGTTTGGAAACTTGATAATCCTCCCGCTCGGATGGTCCGTCGAGAGATACTCGCCGCCAAACTCCCACAGCGTCGTGTCCAGATAATTGACATCAATCACATCGCCCGTCGAGTTGCCAATCTTGATGCGGTCGCCAACCCTGTAGGGCGAGCGCACAAGAATGTAAATCCACGCGATGAAACTCGTAATCGGAGTCTGAAGCGCAAAGCTCAGAATCAAAGAGATCAAGCCGAGCGAGACCACAGCCGTGTACCAGTTGGCGAAGAGGATTGAGATAACTATGAAAGCAAGTATGAGCGAGACCAGAAGGTTGAGTATGCGTTTGAGGTTGTACTTTGAAACAGGATCAGCTAAACGCCCGATGAGATAAGCGTCAACTACCTTCGCGACAGCAAGCACTAACACAATCGCCATTGCGCCGAGTGTAAAACGCTGAAGCAGTGACAGGTATTTAGCCGCGAAAGAGAAAAGGTTCAGGCGCAGCAGATAGTAGAGGCCGCCGAGCGAGACGAGCAGCACAAAGTATGTGCCCAGAAAAACTTTGTGCCTCGTCTCGACAGGCTCTTTCGGCTACTCTTTCCCGACCGTCTGTTCGAGCGCGCGCTTAACATCTTCCTGCTGCTTGATCTGTTCTACTTCAGCCTTGTGCTCCTGACTCATCTCTTTCTCCTACGGACGATAGACTATGGACGATAGATGATAAAGCTCCTGTGGAATGCCTTGCCTATCTGGGAGCGCAGGCATCTTGTCTGCATTGAGCGCAGATGCGCGAACAATAGATAGAAATGCTTTCAAGTTTGAGCGAGGGCTAAAGTGTCTGAGCGCGCTTCTCGCACGCTTTGCAGGCAAGATGCCTGCGCTCCCGGGAAATGCTATCTGTTATTTCGCGGAACCGATTCCTGCGAGAACGACGCGCGCAACTGTCGGGATAATCTCGCGCTCGTTGGCATGGTCCGTCGTGAAGGTGACGAGGATGAAGCGCGAGCCGTCGGGCAGTTCGATGTAGGCCGCGTCGTGGCGCGTGGTGCTGGTCCATCCGGCTTTTGACCAGAGGCGCGCGCCTGACGTGAGAGCGATGCCTGTGAAGCCGTGAGCCTGATCGTCAGGGTCGTCGCTCTTGCCCGAAAAATCTCGCTTGAGCAGGTCCATCATCTGCGTGCTGCGAGATGGCGTGATTGATTTTCCCGTCACGATTTCTGCGAGCAGATGAGCAGTTGCGTTCGTCGTCAGCTTATTGCGGTTCTCATATTTTTGGCCCAGAAACGCACGGTCGCGCCCGTAAGGGCCTTCGCACCAGGGCTTCTGGTTAGTATTGATGTTCTTGTAGCCGAGCGAAGAGAAATAACGATTGACAGCGTTGCGCTTTGCAGCCCATTTCAACATCTCATCGGTCGTTAGCTCAGGCCCGCTCGTCGTGTCCGTCAACACGTCAAGAACGTAATGCGTCGCGTCGTTTGAAGACTCAACGATCATGTCTTTCATCGCGCGCCGCAGTTCCTCGCTGTCTTTGAGCTTGCCATCTTCCATCCAGCGGTGCGCCGCGACGAGGTAAAAGAGCTTGACGACGCTCGCGGGATAAATCGGCTCTTCGCCGCGAAAGTTTGCTTCTACCGCGTGCTGCGGGTCGCGCAGATCAATCAAAGTGATCGCCAGATTCTTCTCTTCGAGTTTCTTGTCCGCAAACTTTTTGAGAGCCGTCTGCGCAGCCTCGTTGACAAGCTCTTGCAGCGAAGCCTTTGAAGGAGAAGTTGCGGGCGTCTGCGTCCCAACGCTGCTCTGCCCCTGTCCGAAAACAGCCAGCGACAACAAGCAAATAACAAACGCGCAGGTCAGGTGTTGATGTGCCATGATGTTTTATCCTCTAACGCACAAAATTGGCGAACGTCGTGATGATGATTGCATTTGAGAAATCAATAAAGAACGCGCCGACAACGGGCACGATGAGAAAGCTGCGCGGCGCGGGAGCATAGCGCTCGGTCAGAGCTTCCATGTTCGCAACCGCGTTCGGCGTGATGCCAAGCCCGAAACCTATGTGCCCGCTCGCCGTCACAGCCGCTTCGTAATCGCGCCCCATCAAAACGAAAGTGACCAGCACGGCGTAAGCAATCATCACAAAGACTTGCACAAAGAGTATGACGAGCATCGGCACGGCAAGTCCTGCGAGTTGCCACAATTTCAAATCCATCAAAGCGATGACTAGAAAGAGCGCGAGCGCAATCACGCCCAGAGCTTCGACCGCACGCATGTTGATTTTGAGCCAGCCGAAACGATTATCCACATTGCGCACAATCGCCGCCACAATCATCGCGCCCACATAACCCGGCAGCGTAATCCTCAAGCGCGTCAACTCAAGACCGAGCAACGCGCCCACGCCCATGATTGCCAGAATGAGAAGCAGAGCGTGCAACAACGCGCCGCCTGTCAGCTCTTCTTTCATCTCTTCAGATTTTTTCAGCACAACGGAATCTTCAAACGCCGCGCCCGTCTCTCCTGTTGGTCCAACGGCCCAGTAATTATCAATCTCTTTCTTCTCTTCCCTCTTCTTCTTGTGCGCTTCGGCCAGACGGAAGCGGCGTATCAAAGCAGTCGCTGTCGGATTGCCGACTAAACTCGCAGTAAAGATGCCGAACGTCGCGGAGGCGATGATGAGCACGCCCGCTCCGCCAACACCCATCTCTTCAAACATCTTTGTAAAAGCCAATCCCGTCGCTGGTCCACCCGTCAGCGTGAGCGACCCGCAGATGATACCGAGCGGCGCAGGCACGCCCAACGCCCGCGCCATCCCGATGCCCACCACGTTCTGCACAATCGCCGTCACGGACGCAATGCCCCAGAAGAAAGCCATCCGCCACCCGCCCGCGCGCAAAAGCGTGAGGGTTGCGCCAAGCCCTATGGTCGTAAAGAACGCCGTCTGCAAAGGAGCGCGCAAAGATGTGTCGAGCGCAAACCCGAGCGTCCCGCGCGCATGAAGAGCAAGGGCGATCAGCGCGAACAATAGACCGCCAATCGCCGCCGCAGGAATGCTCGCGCTTCTGAAGATGCCTACGCGTTGCTGGACCCAATACCCCGCGAAGAGAAACAACGCCGAGAGCGCAAGCGTCATCACCAGATCAAACTTCAAAGTCCGCAAGCCATCAACGACTATGAACTCCAATATGCCTCCGAGAGTTTTGCCGGGAGCGCAGGCATCCTGCCTGCCATGAGCGCGCGAAGCGCGAACAAACGATAGACGTTATTTCAAGATTAAGTTAAGACGAAACTCTTGAGCGTGCCGCACTCTTGAGCGTGCCTCTAGCACGCTATGCAGGCAAGATGCCTGCGCTCCCAGGCTCACTGCGTTTGGTAAAAGAAGCCGGAATTGTGCAGCGCGATCTTTTAGGCTCATTATCAGTAGGTCAGGCGCGTAGTGTATCATTGGCTCAACCGGATTTGTAGAAAAATCACTCTTCCGCAAACGCTTCTAAAGTGGATGCTGTAATCGAAAATTTACGGGCAACGCTTGGCCGCGACTCCGTTTTATCGGAAGCCGATGAGTTGCTCGTTTACGAATGCGACGGGCTGCCGCAGCACAAGCACAGGCCGCGCGCAGTCGTCTTTCCAAACTCAACGGAAGAGGTCGCAGAGGTCTTGCGCGTGCTGGCGCGTGAAGGTGTTTCATTCTCGCCGCGCGGCGCGGGCACAGGACTTTCCGGCGGCGCGCTCGCCATCGATCAGGGCATCATCATTGAGCTTGCGCGTATGCGCCGCTTGCTCAAGATTGATACGGATAATCGCATCGCAGTGGTCCAGACAGGACTCGTCAACGCTCAGCTCTCGCGCGCCGCCGTTCCCTTCGGGCTTCATTACGTGCCTGACCCTTCGAGCCAGACGAGCTGCACCATCGGCGGCAACATCGCGGAGAACGCCGGTGGCATACATTGTTTGAAGTACGGCACGACTGTGGACCACGTTATCGCGGCGCGCGTCGTGCTGAGCGGAGGCGATGTGGTTGATCTGGATTTGAAGACGCCGGGTTACGACTTGCTCGGCGTCTTCATCGGCTCTGAAGGAACATTCGGCATTGCAACTGAAGCGACCGTCAGGCTCATGCCAATCCCGCCAGCCGTCAGAACGCTGCTGGCAATCTTTGATGACGTGAACGATGCGAGCCGCGCTGTCTCTGCCATCATCGCCGCAGGTCTTGTGCCCGCAGCCCTTGAGATGATGGACGGCGCAATCATACGCGCTGTCGAGGCGAGCGTCTTTGCCGCAGGCTTGCCGCAGGACGCGGAGGCCGCGCTGCTGGTCGAGTTGGACGGGTTGGAAGCAGAACTGGATGAGACGCTCGCGCACGCGAAAAAGATTTGTCTTGAGCAGCGTGCGCGCGAGGTACGCTCCGCGCAGGATGAACGCGAGCGAAAAAAACTCTGGGCCGCGCGCAAGGGGGCGTTCGGCGCGATGGGCCGCATCTCGCCTGACACGATGTTGCAGGATGCAGTTGTCCCGCGCTCGCGCCTGCCGGAAGTTCTCGCCATGACTTATCGTCTCGGCGCGAAGTACAACCTGCGAGTCGCCAACGTCTTTCACGCAGGCGACGGCAATCTTCACCCGTTCCTCTGTTTTGATTCGCGCCACCCTGAAGAAGTGCTGCGTGTCAAAGAAGCCGGACGCGAGTTGATGGAGACGTGCGTGCGCGCAGGCGGCTCAATCACAGGCGAGCACGGCGTTGGATTAGACAAGAGCGAATTTCTCCCGCTCATCTTTTCCGCAGACGACATGGAGGTGATGCTGAGAGTGCGCGCGGCATTCGACCCGACGGGCCTGTGCAATCCGGGCAAAATCATTCCAACCTCGCGCAGTTGCGGCGAAGCGCGAGGCGCGCAAAAACTGAAACGCAGAGAAGCAGAGACGCAGAGAGATGGGAACGCAGCAATGCAGAGTATTGATAATCCGAAATCTGAACTCTCCGGTTTCAAATCTGAAATCTCAAATTTGAAATCAGAGATGAAAAGCGTTTTAGCCTCTTCACATCTCAGCTTCTCATCGCAAGATTCCCGCGCCACTGTTTCGCGCAAACCCGTTTCGGAAAACGCGCTCGCTCAAATCGTCGGCGCAGAGCACGTTGTTTCTTCAAATCGTTACCTCGATTCTTCTACGTACCATGTCCCCGCGTCTCTCGTCGTCTCCCCTGCTTCGATTGAAGAAGCGTGCGAGGTCTTGCGTCTTGCTACGCTCGAAGGCTGGCGGGTGCTGCCTGCTGGCGCGGGAACATGGCTGGATGTTGGCAACAGGAGCGATGCGGTTGATTTGATTATCAGCACGCGCCGTCTCAGTCACATCCTCGAACACGAGCCTGCCGATCTGATTGCGATTGCAGAATCGGGCGTGACGCTTCGCTCTTTGAATGCGGAACTCGCACACGCAGGGCAATGGCTTCCGCTCGACCCGCCGGATGACGGACGCGCAACCATCGGGGGCGTCGCGGCAACAGGAATCGCGGGAGCGCAGAGCCTCGCCTACGGCTCACCGCGCAACAGTGTAATCGGGATGCGCGTAGCTCTCGCAGATGGGCGCATGATTAAAGCGGGCGGGCGCGTCGTGAAGAACGTCGCGGGTTACGATCTCTGCAAACTCTTCACGGGAAGCTACGGCACGCTCGGATTAATTCTTGAGCTGACATTCAAGCTGCGTCCCCTTCCTGCTCAAACAGCAACTGTGATGGCGCAAGGCGCGCTCTCATCTCTGCTCCGCGCGGCGCATGAAATCTCGCAAGCGCAACTCTTCCCTGTCGCACTTGAGCTTATCTCGCCGCTCATGGCAACTGCTATCGCTCCTGATTCAAGCGAAGAAACGCATACGCTGCTCATACGTTTCTCAGGAACATCGCGCGCCGTCGCAGATCAAAGAGAGCGCGCATACGCATTGCTTCGTGATGAGAAAGAACTAACGCGCATAGATGTTTTCGAGACGGACGCGCGCTTGTGGAGCGAGTTTGCCGCGATGCCGTTGCTGCATGAAGACAAAATTATCTGGCGCGCTAATGTCTGGCCGACAGAGCTTGGCCCGTTTCTGGTTGATGAAGAGAACGCTTCGGCAGCATTCTCTTCATCAACGCTCTGGCACGCAGGGCTATGCAATGGCAGCTTGCGCGTGATGTGTGAAGCGAAGACAGCAGAGGCGGGAGCGTGCATCGCTTCGCTTGAGCGACTTCGCAACCGCGCACAAAACTCCGGCGGCTCGCTCGTCATCGAACACGCGCCGCCGGAAATCAAGAATGGAATTGATGTGTGGGGCGATGCTGGCAAAGCTGGTCCATTGATGCAACGCATCAAGAAACAACTTGATCCTGCAAGCACGTTTGCTGCGGGCCGCTTCGTCGCAGGCATTTAACTTCTGCCTTCTCAGCCGCGTGAGCGGCCCTCTTGAGTTTAGCCGTGTCCTTCAGGGCACGGACAAAGGCCCAGGAAGATTAGTCTCGTCGCGTCAGCGACGGTTGAATCAAATTTGCGCAACTCAGGCATCGCTGACGCGACGCCACAC
>JBAWGU010000102.1:0-1533 GCA_049593215.1 Pyrinomonadaceae bacterium | reverse complement strand
CCTTTTACCCTTTGCCTTTTACCTTTTGCCTTCTTCACCCGCCCGCTACCGCAGGCGGTTCTGACTTAGCAGCCAATCTTAAATCGTCTTGCTTCCGCGAGGTCGCGCACTCCGTGTTCGTGCAGACGCACAAGCATCCGCAGAAAGATTTCGGCGGTGGCAAGCGCATCGTCGGGCGCGCGGTGACGGTTGCGTATCTGTATGGAGAAATGGTCCGCGATGGTGTGCAGGCGATAGTTCAAGAGGCCCGGAAAAATCGAGCGCGAGAATTTGACAGTGCAGAGATGCGCGTTTGCCATCCGGTAGCCGGGAAAGACGCGCGCGATTTCGTGATTCAGAAAGCGCACGTCGAAAGAAGCGTTGTGCGCGACCAGCACGGCCTCGCCGACGAAATCGAGCCACCCCGCCGCGACTTCTTCAAAGAGCGGCGCGCTCTTAACCATCTCGTTGGTGATACCTGTCAGCCCGACGATGAATGGCGGAATCTCCATCTGCGGATTGACGAGAGTTTGAAACTCGGCGACGATGCGCCCGTCGCGTATGCGATAAGCTCCGACTTCCGCGATGCGGCAGGGCGGCGTCTTCGCCCCTGTGGTCTCAACGTCAACGACGACAAACTCGGATTCATGCAGGAGTCTGGTCTCAACATCTTCGCAATCGAGTTGGACCACAGAGCCGTCAAGCAGGCGCAGGCGATGATCGTCTTTGATAAGATCGGCGATGACGAGCGCGGCGAGTTCCGCTTCAAGGTCTGAAAGCTTGAGCACGATGTCGGCAACTTCCGTCGCAGGCGCGCTCCCGCCGCACACGCGCAGCAGTTCCACCGTCTCTTGAAGGAGCGCGGAATCCGAGATCAGGTTACGACGAACTTGCATCACAGAGGCATTGTAACTTGCCGACAAAATTTTGATAAGGATGGAGGAGAAGTTTGCAGCCGGAAGAGGTCATAGAAAGATTCAGGCGAACGGGCGCGCTGCTCGAAGGCCACTTTGTTTTGACGAGCGGGTTGCACAGCACGCAGTACTTGCAGTGCGCGCTGGTCCTACAACATCCGGCGGAAGCCGAAAGCTTTGGCCGCGCGCTGGCCGAAAAATTTCAAGGGCAAGGTATTGATGCTGTGGCCTCGCCAGCGATTGGCGGCCTCATTATAGGCTATGAAGTTGCGCGTCAACTTGGCGCGCGATTCATCTGGACCGAGCGCGAGCAGGGAACGATGACGCTTCGACGCGGCTTCACCGTCAGGCCGGGCGAGAGCTTTCTCGTCGTCGAAGATGTCATCACGACCGGCGGCTCTACTTTAGAGACAATAGAGACTCTGCGCGGCGCGGGCGCGCGTGTCATCGGTGCCGCATCCATCATTGACCGTTCGTCAGGCCGCGCAGACGTAAGCGTCCCGCGCACAGCACTCGCCACACTGGACGTTCCCGCCATCGCGCCCGACGCCTGCCCGCTCTGCGCACGAGGCATCCCCGCAATCAAACCGGGAAGCAGGAAAAAGTGATGAGTGATGAGTGATGAGTGATGAGTAAAAGC
>JBAWGU010000101.1:0-2049 GCA_049593215.1 Pyrinomonadaceae bacterium | reverse complement strand
TAAGAAAGCTGTCCGTTGTCAGTGGTCCGTTGTCCGTCGTTCGCTCTGACAGATTGAAGGCTGCGATGAAGTGTTCAATTCAGATAAGACTCAAAACAACTGACAACTGGCAACGGACTACGGACAGCTTTTCCTTCATCTCGGCAATTGCTCCGGCATACTCGCCAGAGCGTAAGCGAGCACGGCCATCGCGGCGGCATTCTCCTGAAGCTCGCGCGGCGCAACTTTGTCGAGCGTGTCTGCGGCTGTGTGATGATAGTTGAAATAGAAACGAGTGTCTTGCCAGAGGCCGAAGACAGGGACGCCCGCCGCCTGTAACGGCGAGATGTCCGCTTCGCTTCCATCAACTTTTCTCATCAAGCCTGCGCCCGAAGCTTGCAGCACGTTAGAGACGGGCGCAAGCATTTGGATGATCGAAGGGTTCGCGTTCATGTTGAAGCCGAGCGGGTGGCCTGCGCCCGAATCGCTTTCGATGGCTGCGAAGTGATTGGGAATCTCTGTCTTGTAATCCTGCGCGTAAGTTCTGCCGCCAGCCAGACCGTTCTCTTCATTCATCCATGCGATGACGCGTATGGTTCGCTTCGGTTTGAGCTGAAGTTTTTGCAGCAACTGCGCCGCCTGCATCGCCACAACCACGCCCGCGCCGTCGTCAATCGCTCCCGTTCCCAAATCCCACGAATCGAGATGGCCTGAGACGATGACGATTTGCTCCGGGTGCTCTGAGCCTCTGAGGTCTGCGATGACGTTGTAGCTCGGCGCATCAGGCAAAGTCTGCGGCGTCAGCAAGAGGTGCATACGCACAGTTCCTTCCGCGACAAGCTGCGCCATCATGTCCGCGTCTTCCGAAGTGACGGCGGCGGCGGGAATCTGCGGAGCGTCTGTGGCGTAGCGCGTCGCGCCCGTGTGCGGCAGACGATAATCCGCGCCGCCAACGGAGCGAACAAGAGCAGCTACGGCTCCAAGCCGCGCGGCTGCGCTTGGACCAGCGCCCCTGTAGAAGACTGCCTGCCCGTAAGCTTCGCCGCCGAACCCCTGCGCGGCCATCTGCTTGTCAAAGTGACTGTTGAAGAGAACGATCTTGCCCGTGACCTTTTCTTTTCCGAGAGCTTGCAGATCGCCCATATTGCCTACAACGACAACTTCTGCGGTCAGCCCTTGCGCGGGCGTGGCGACGCTTCCGCCGAGCGCAGTCAGGACAACTTTCTGCGTCGTGCCCGTTGCCTGTCCGGGAAACTCTGTGAGCGCAGCCGTCTCTTCGCCGCGCACCCAGTGTGGGACCAACACCTTTTCGAGTTTCACTTCGAGTCCGAGACGGCGCATCTCGCCTGCCACATAATCAACGGCCTGCTGCGCCTGCGATGAGCCGCTCAAGCGCGGCCCAATGTTATTCGTCAGATGCGCGAGCTGCCTGTAAGCGTAATCGCTCTCAAGCGCGGCTTGCTGAATCTGCTTCATCTCGTTGATGAGCTGCGGCGAGAATTGATTATTTGTCGCCACAGGCGTTCGCCTCTGCGACGCCGCGTGCGGCAGATTGCAGAAGAGAAAGAGGACCACGATGATAACCAGAGCAGCGCGAGCACGGGCGTGCAGCGCAGCAGGGATAAGACTGTTCATGTTTGACACCCTCGATTCACATGCACTCAAAAAATGGGCCGGGCCAACGGGGAGAGCTTACCTTTCAGAGCCACAGCATGATAATTATTAGCTCGCAGAAAGGCCAGCAAAAGCAAGGATGAAGGATGAGGGATGAAGGATGAAAGAATTATTATTCAACATGAATAGCTACGCTTTCATCCTTCATCCCCCATCCTTCCGCCTTCATCCTTCCGCCTTCATCCTTGCTCTCATTGACTGGTTTCCGATTCGTCTCTCTTTTTTTGTTGCAGGCGTGGCGACGATTGTTGCGCTTGTCGCAGGCTCATTCCTTGCATGGCTGCTCGCGCGCAAGCGTTTTCCCGGACGCGATGTGCTGGATGCTCTCGTGACGCTGCCGCTCGTGCTGCCGCCGACGGTGCTTGGATACTACTTGCTGGTCCTGCTCGGCACGCG
>JBAWGU010000100.1:0-2075 GCA_049593215.1 Pyrinomonadaceae bacterium | reverse complement strand
CTAAACGTAGGCATTGAGGCTGCGTTCAGTGTTGACAGTAAATACTGTTGACACGAAATACCGTCTCATGTATATTCTTCGCCGTGATAAAGCAGGCAGTTGAAAAGTTGCGGCAGAGAAATTATGTCGGCGTGGTGGAATTGGCCGGGCAGGTAGCGAAGATTCTGGCTGAGAGCGGACCGGCGCAGGAGCGCGGCACTGTCAGCGAAGTCCCGGACGAGCGCACGATTCGTTATTACCTGTCGGAAGGTCTGCTCTCGCCTGCGGAAGAGAAGCAGGGCACGGCTTCTGTGTTCGGATACATGCACTTGCTTCAGCTTTTGGTGATTAAGAAACTTCAGGCGGAGCATCTCCCGATTCGCAAGATACGCGAGCTTGTGCAGGGGCGCAGCGAGAAAGAGTTGGAGCGCCTTCTAGGATTGGAAGGTGGGGCCGCAGGGAAGAATGCCGCGTTGAGTTATCTGGAAACGCTGCTGATGAAACCTGCTGCGCCGCCGTCAGCTTCCGCATCATACACGCGCGCTGCTATGTCTCCTCCTCCGCCTTCAAACTATGCGAGCGCGGCGCAGAGCAAGATGAGCGCGCCCGCTCGTTCTGAGGCGGGCACTTGGGAGCGCGTGGAGATCGAGCCGGGTTTGGAATTGCACATACGCGGCGATTACCAGCCGCCGCAAGAGACGAAGGGGTTGCGCCGTTTGACGCAGCTTCTATCGAGCGCCATAGAGTTGTTCGGCCAGAGGCCGAGAAAGCGAGGAAGTAGATAAGATGACAAAGAACATTCCGCAGGTGGAGTTCATCACGGAGCGCGCAAAGCTTGTCGCGGGGCGTGACCAGACCGTTGATATTCTGGTTCGCATCACGCCGCCCGCGATAGACGCAGGCGTGGGCCGCAGGCCGAAACTTAATTTGAGCATGGCGCTTGATCGCTCAGGCTCTATGGGCGGCGACAAGATGGAGCGAGCGCGCGAGGCCGCGCAGTATTGCATAGACCAGTTGCTCCCGACAGACCGCTTGAGCGTAGTCATCTTCGACGACGAGATAGAGGTTTTGATTCCGAGCCAGTTTGCAGAGAACAAGTCTGCTTTGAAAGAGCTGCTCGCACGCGTCTTTGCGCGTAACACGACCGCGCTGCACGAGGCATGGGTGCGTGCGGGGATGCAGGTCAGCGAACACCTGACGGAAGGCGCGATCAATCGCGTGCTGCTCATCACGGACGGGCAGGCAAACGTCGGCGAGACAAACACGGACCGCATCGTTTCGCAGACAAAAGGGCTGGCAGAGCGCGGCGTCAGCACTTCGACCATTGGCATTGGCGACGATTTCAAAGAAGACCTGCTCGTGCCGATGGCTCAAGCGGGCGAGGGCAACGCCTGGCACGTCGAGCGCGCAGACGACATGCAACGCATCTTTTCCGTCGAGCTTGAAGGATTGATTGCGCAGGTGGCCCACACAGTCACGCTCGGACTCGTTCCTTCGGACGGCGTGCGGCTCTCCGACGTGCTCAACGATTTCGAGATGAACGAAACGGGCCGTTACAAGCTGCCGAATCTTCAGGCAGGTGCGCCTGTTGATGTTGTCATTCAACTGAGATTGCCCGCGCAGCCCGTCGGGACCAAACGGCACGTGCTGGACCTGCGCTTGGGCTACACGCCGCAGGAGATGAAGAGCGCGGAGGTCATCAAGCATCAACTCGAATTTGAGTTCGAGACGGAAGAGAATGTTGAGCGGCTGAGCGTCAATCACGAAGTGGCAAAGGCCGTGCGTTTGATGATGAACGCGCGTGCGCGGCGCGAGGCGATGCTTCAGATGGACGCGGGCAATTACACTGTGGCGCAAGACATCATCGGCACGTCGCTGGCCGCGACGCGTGTCGCCTGTGCGCCGATGGCGAGCGCCCCGGACGTGCAGGCTGAATACGCTATGCTTGAAGAGTATCAAAGCTCTCTCTCTGACCGCAGCCAGGATAAGATGAGCCGCAAGCGTCTCGCCTATCAAATCTTCTCGCGGCGAACGAGCAAGGATAAGAAATAAAGGCTCGAAAGTTCATTCAGCCCTTGAAAGGGGCGATAGAATAT
>JBAWGU010000099.1:0-3744 GCA_049593215.1 Pyrinomonadaceae bacterium | reverse complement strand
TCCGAAGTGACATCCGTGAAACGATAAGCAGCCAGAGCACGCGGCAAATCCGCCGCGTAGTTCTGCACTTCGTCAAAAACCTGCGGTTCGACAAAATCCTTGATCTTATTGTTGGCGCGCTTCATCTCTTCTTTCTGGAATACATGTGGGAGGCGCATTGTCGGCGGGGCAGCGAGTGATTCGCCACTTTCGACTCTAACACGGTCGGGTAAAGCAAAGCAATATTTATGCTTTCGGGCGCGTAATTTTTATGCTTTTCGGGCGCGCTGGTCTATAATGAGAATCACAGAGGACAACCGCAGTTAGAGGACCAGAGCCATAAGGGCCAGAGGCGTGAGATTTAAGAAGAAGGCCGTTGAGGCCAGCGCAACCCTGCGAGCGCGTCCCTGCATCATAGTTTCGCGCGCAAAAAACGAGCTTCAAAGAGTCAACCTGAGACCTCTTCAGCAGCCCGCGCGTCCCCTCGAACTTGATTCGAACAATTTGGCCGTGTCTCTTACAGAGAAGATGCGGGACGGCCCTCAAGGAGAAAAGCAGGCCCATGAGCTTTTCCCTTCGGGCCAAACGTACTTACCAGCTTTTGGAGGTTTTTCGACATGAATAGTCGTTTCTCCCGTATTGCCACGTCTCTCCTGATTGCTCTCTCCCTGTGGACGAGCGCAGTTGCCACCCTTGCCGGACAGCAACAGCCGTCAACGCAGGACCCGAAGAAAACGGAGCAGAAGAAAGATTCTCAAGATAAGACCGCGCCAGCCAAAACAACGCAGACTCCGAAGAGCAACCTTCCGTCCAACGAAGACCCAAACCAGATCGGCAAGCGCAACATCAACAAAGGCATCTGGGGCAAGCTTGGAGGCTCTACGGAGAAAGAGGTTGCTTTAGGGCGCGAACTCGCTGCCGAAGTTGATCGTCAGGCGAAATTCGTTGACGACCCTGTTATCACGGAGTATGTCAATCGCGTCGGCCAGAACATAGTGCTCCACTCGGACGCCAAAGTTCCTTTCACAATCAAAGTCATTGATTCAGATGAAGTCAACGCCTTCGCCCTGCCCGGCGGTTTCTTTTACGTCAACAAAGGATTGATTCTTGCCGCAGATAACGAAGCGGAACTGGCGGGCGTGATGGCTCACGAGATTGCGCACGTCGCAGCGCGCCACGCCGTCGAGAATCAGGCTAAAGCGACGGCCTTGCAATACGGCATACTCATCCCCGCCATCGTTCTCGGCGGTGGTTTAGGACAGATTATTTATCAGGGCGGCAATTTCGGAGCCTTGCTCGGATTCATGAAGTTCAGTCGCGGCGCGGAAGAAGAGGCTGACAAACTCGGCGCGCAGTATCTCTACGCCGCCGGATACGACCCGAGCGCGATGGCGACGATGTTTGAAAAACTCGCGGCCAAGAACCAGAAGAAGCCCGGCCTGATTGCCAAAGCCTTTGCCACGCATCCTGCGCCACCTGACCGCCGCGCCGCTTCCGTTGCGCTCGTCGCAAAGTTCCCGGAGCGCGAGGAGTACGTCGTCAACACTTCTGAGTTCCAGCGCGTCAAGGGTCGTTTAATGAGACTCTCGAACGCACGCGCCACCACCGCAGGCGATATTAGCGGCAGCGATGGCAGCAGCACAGGACGCCCGACCTTAAAGCGTCGTCAACCCACAGGGGACGATACGACCGTGGGCACGCCCGATGATCAGCAGCCTTCGGACAAGCAACCCAACGATCCGCCGAAGCTCAAGCGCAGAACAGAGCCTGATGCGCCTGCCTCGACGACGCAGCCGAACAGCCAGCCGTAGGCCGCTTCGGGAGTTTGAGAACAATTCGGAGGCTCTCCGGTCGAAACGCGCCGGAGAGCCTCTTTCATCGTGTTAGAGAAACAGTTAGAAGGACTGAGCAGAATTGCATAATACCCACAACAACTTGACATATTTCAGGGCATTTCTGTATTCTAGCCGTTCGCGTTTTAGACGCTAAAATCAGAGAGAGTTATCTATGTCAACACACTTTCCAAGTGGCGCAAAGCTCGCCGAGAATCGTAAATGGCATGTCGTGGATGCGGCGGGCCAGACTGTCGGGCGTCTGGCAACGGAAATCGCCAGCCTCCTGTCAGGCAAACGCAGTCCGCAATGGACCCCTTTCATGGACATGGGCGATTGCGTCATCGTGATTAACGCCCGCAAGGCCGTCTTCAAAGGCTCAAAGGCCGAACAGAAAGTCTATCGCCATCACACGCGTTATCCCGGGGGCTTGCGCGAGATTTCCGTTCAAGAGCAGTTTGAGCGTCATCCCGAACGCGTGATCGAGCTGGCGGTTAAAGGCATGTTGCCAAAAAATAAGCTGGGCAAAGCGATGGCGAAGAAACTTAAAGTTTACGCCGACGCCGAACACCCGCACGCAGCGCAACAGCCTCAACCCCTCGAAATCAACTCTCAATTAAAACAGAAATAACGAACAGAATTTTTGAAGGATAGGAATAGCTGTGGCAGAGATTCAATATTACGGAACGGGGCGGCGCAAGACTTCTACGGCGCGCGTCTATTTGAGACCGGGCGCGGGCGAAGTTAAAATCAATCGCAAGCCCTTCGAGCAGTATTTCCCGAACGAAACGCTGCGCATGATTATTCGCCAGCCGTTGCAGTTGACAGAGACCGTGAACAAGTTTGACATTCTCGTCAACGTTGACGGCGGCGGCCCTGCCGGACAGGCCGGAGCAATCCGCCACGGCATCACGCGCGCCCTGATGGAGTTTAACGCTGACCTGCGCCGCACCTTGAAGCAAGCAGGACTGGTCACGCGCGACCCTCGCATCAAGGAGCGCAAGAAGTACGGACAGAAGGGCGCGCGCAAGCGCTTCCAGTTCTCGAAGAGATAACGATGAACGCGAAATGATGAACGATGAATGCAAGACAAAAAGCTTTTACTTCATCATTCATCGTTCCGCATTCATCATTTCGCTAATTCCATTGTCGTCGCCTTGATTGGTTGCTTTCCTGCTTGAAAGGATCGAGTGAGAGGCGGCGGCGAGTACATAAACCAACACTTGTAAAGGAGATTTCTTTTGGCTTCGGTTACGATGAAAGAATTGCTGGAGGCTGGCGTACATTTCGGCCACCAGGTGAGGCGCTGGAATCCGAAAATGAAGGAATACATTTTCGGCGAGCGTAACGGCATTTACATTATTGACCTACAGAAGACGCAGAAGATGTTCCGCGACGCCATACAGTTTGTCACCAACCTCGTTGGCGAAGATCGCGGCAAGACTGTGCTCTTCGTCGGCACAAAACGTCAGGCGCAGGACGCAATCCGCGAAGAATCAGAGCGCGCCGGACAGTACTATATCAATCAACGCTGGCTCGGCGGTCTTCTGACAAACTTCCAGACGGTTCAAAAATCCATCAAGCGTCTCAAAGACCTTGAAGCGATGCAGACGGATGGACGTGCCGAGAAGTTGACGAAGAAAGAGCGCATCAAGCTTGACCGCGAACGCGACGGCTTAAACAAGAATCTCTCCGGCATCAAGAACATGACGCGCCTGCCCGATGCAATCTTCATCATTGACGTGCGCAAAGAAGAGATTGCTGTCGCGGAAGCGAATCGTCTGGGCATCCCTGTCGTCGCGGTCGTTGACACAAACTGTTCGCCTGACGGCATTGACTACATCATCCCCGGCAACGACGACGCGCTGCGCGCCGTTCGTCTCTTCGCAGCGCGCATCGCAGATGCCGTGCTCGAAGGCCAGCAGATGCTGAC
>JBAWGU010000098.1:0-4865 GCA_049593215.1 Pyrinomonadaceae bacterium | reverse complement strand
TACCCGCCCGCTACCGCAGGCGGTTCTGACTTATTGAAACACCTGCTCCACCGGAACAATCACAACATCTTCAGGCTTGACGTTGATTTTGTAAGCCTCAATCACTTTGTCTTCGTCCGTAATCTCTTTCGGCTTCGGAGCGTTGTAGGTGATGGGCGAGGGCTTGCTGTTGATGATGGCGTCGCGCAGGGCATCGCTATCTTTGGTGATGATGGCGATGCGCATGTTGTCCGTCTTGAGGTAGCGACGAATGGCGCGGTTGACATCATCGAGCGTTAGCTTTGCGAGTTGCTCCCTCATGTAGCCGTTGAAATCTGCGATATTGTAATAGTTGCTGTCGAGCGCATAGCCGAGTTGCGCGTCCTGCGTCTGCGTCAGCACGTTGACATACTTTGAGAGAAATTCTTTCGTCGCTTCAAAAGTCTCTTTCGACATGCCTTCGCGCAGAAGCTTGTCGTATTCGTAGAGAGCGGCGCGGAGTATGAAGTGGCCGTTCTGCGGCTCGACGGGGCGAATCCAGATTTGAAAGATTTGCTGATGCCGCCCGAGGTTTGCGTCAGGCTCAAACTGGAACATGCCGCGCGGAAAGTATTCGATGTAAGCGTAGTCGCCGTAGTTCAAGCCGCGCGATTCGCGCAGGCGTTGATAGAGATAGCTGTTGGAGGAGCGATGCTGGCCGAAATATGAAGCGACGAGGGCGAGCGCGGGCCAATCCTTGTCTGCGCGCGTCGCGTCAATCGGAAAGCCTAAAGAGATTGCCGTCGAGCGCGTCTCGCGTTTGACCATCTCTATCTTCATTCCGCTTTCAAGTTTCGGCGCAGGCAGTTTCGTCTCGCCTGCTTTGCCCACAGGGAGTTTTGAGAAATCCGCTTCGACGCTCTTTGGAAAATCGGCAGGGTAGCCGCCCGCGAGTCCCAGAACGAAATTTGCTTTCGTATAGTTGGTCCTGTAATAAGCGCGCACGTCATCAATCGTCAGGGATTCGAGCGCGCTGACCGCGCCCCTGTTCTGATGCCCGTAAGGATGGCCGCCCGTGTAAATCATGTTATAGAGAACTTCCTTGCCGAGTTCCTCATCGTTGCCGCCACGCAGAGAGTTCTTCAGATAGTTGATCGCGTCCGTCTTCAAGCGTTTGAAATCGTCTTCGCGGAAACCCGGATCGAGAAGCATCTGGCGGATGAGCGAATAGTAGCGATCAAGATTGTCAATGTGTGTCGTGCCCGTGAAGACTGTCATCTCCTTATCAACCTGCCAACGGAACGAAGCCGCCATCGGGTACATCGCTTCGACGATTTTGTCGTAAGAGAGTGCGCGCGAGCCGCCCTCTGCGAGCATCGCTGCCGTCAAAGATGCGACGCCCTCTTTGCCTTTCGGGTCTGCGGCGGAGCCTGTCAGGAAAAGAAGGCGGAAGGTGATGAGCGGAGAGCTATTCTTAATAAGCACGTTTTTCATGCTGGCGTTTCGCATAGACTTTTGCGCGCTCGCAGGACGAGACGCAAAGGTTGATGTCGTGAGAGCAAAGATTACGAGAGCGATTGAAAGCGTTCGTCTAAACATTATCTTCCGCCCTCCTTGCTGCCTGCTTTGGTGGTGAGCGTGGCGATGGTGCGATGGTTCTCGACAAAATATTTTGCCGCCGCAGCGCGTATCTCTTCCGGCGTGACTTGATCGTAGATGTCGTAGAGCTTGTTGATGGTCTCAGGCGTGCGGCGCAGCGCGACATACTGCGCGAGCGCGGCGGCGATGGCTTCCGAACTGTTCAAAGAGAGCGCGAAGCGATAGCGCAGACGCGAGCGCGTCGAATCAAGTTTTGCTTTCGGCACAAGCTCCGTCGTGAAGCGTTTGAAGGCTGCGAGAATCTGCTCCTGCACATGAGCGATGTCTTTCTCATCTTTGACTCGCGCAGAAATGATGAAAAGCTCAGGGTCTTTGTGATTGCCGAAAGTGTAGTCTAAGGATTCCACCTTCTGCTCTTTCAAAACGAGTTGCTGGTAGAGGTCCGAGTTTTCGCCGAAGGCGACGGGCGCGAGCAGGTCCAGCGCAGCCTTGTCTTTGTTCTCATCGGAATAAGCCGGGCTGTGAAAGGCCACGTAGAGAATCGGCAGAGTTTGCGAAGGCCAGTCAACGTGCGTTGTGCGCGCTTCCGTCTGCTCAGGCTCTATTGGAATCTGCGGTGTGTAGTCGCCGCGCTTCCAGTCGCCGAAATATTTCTGCGCCATCCCCAGCGCCTGTTCACGCTTCACGTCGCCGACGACGACGAGGGTCGTATATTCAGGCCGGTAGTAACGCTTATAAAAATCCCAACTGTAATCATACTGGTTCGGCATGTCCTCTATGTCTTCGATGAAGCCCATAGTGGTGTGCGTGTAGGTGTGTTTCTTAAAGGCCGTGGCGCGCAAGACTTCGTAGAGTTTTTCTTCAGGGTCCGCGCTGTTCTTGTTGAATTCGCCGAGCACAGCCTTCGTCTCCGTCTTGTAAGCGTCCTGCGGATATTTGAGACGCTGGAAGCGATCAGCTTCGAGCTTCATCACCTGATCAAGGTCTTCTTTAGAGATGACTTCGTGATAAACGGTGCGGTCATCCGTCGTGTAGGCGTTGTCGTTTGCCCCGGCGCGTTTGAGAATTTGGCCGCGCTGTTCTGCGCTAAAATTCTCGCTGCCGCGAAACATCAGATGCTCGAAGAGGTGCGCGTAGCCGCTCTTGCCCGCTTCGATTTCATTGCGCGAGCCTGTCGAGACGACGATGTAGATGGCGACAAGATTCGGGTAATCCGTCGGCACTGTAATCAAACGCAGACCGTTCGGCAGATCATCCATCGCGTAGTTATAAGGAAAGAGCTTGCGCGGCGCGGCCTGCGCGAGCGCGAAGATTGGCAGACACAATAACAGAGAGATAAGCAGCAGTATCTTCATTCTTTTCTAAAACTCCTGAGCCGGAGAGAATTTAACAGGGGACGGGAAATATTATACACAAAGGAAGAAGCGAGAGCGAAAAGGGAAGCGGCAACGGTCGCATCACGTATGAAAATAGCAAGATGAAACAGTCAAATAGCAGTTGAAAATATCCTAATAGCGACAAAGATTGCTCCAAACTCTCTTGCTCCCGCTTTAATCTCACTGCTATTGCTCTGATAGCAGTTGCGTTTGTTCCACTCTCATTTGTATCTGCTCCAATTCTTCAAAGATTACTCTAAACTCTGTTGCTCTAGACACAAAAGCAGTGAAGATTGAAACAAACACAGCAGCTTTAGAAGCAAATCATGTAGAAATTAAAGAATTTCGTCTGAGAATTGCCTCAAACCTCACAGAGATTGCTTTAATGTTTGTGAGGATTGCTCTGATTTCGTTGGGATTGTTTCAATTCGTCTCATCCTGCTTTCATTCACGACAAGGCTCAAGCTCCATCACATAAGCGGCATACTTGTTCGTCTCGTAATTCTTCCCATACGTTCTGATTTTGAGAACCTCCGCGCGCCCGCGCCTCGTGAGCGTCCAGACAATACTCCTGTCGCCCTTTGGAATTTCATAAGGCGTCGCCTTGCCTTCAAACTTGATTTGCAGGTGCGAGCCGTCGCGCGTCGTGCCTGTGAATTGATACTTCTCAGCCGCGCTCTCGTCATAACCCCTTACGACCGTATAGACGCCGGAAACTTTTGAACCGGAGACGGTCAACTCGACCGTGTGCCTGTCCTTCAAGCCTTCGTTGACGAAACACCTCCGCCCGGTTTGAGCCGGAGTGAAGGAGGATGAGAGAAGAACGATTAAGAGTAGTGAAGGGAAGCGGAACGATTCAAGTTTTTCGTGTCGTCTCATCTGCATTCCTCAAAGCGAGTCTTCAGAGTCGGCGTTTAATAGTAGGTGATAGTTCGATAGGTCACGGAAATTTCTTCTTTGGTTTGATCTCCTCGCGTGGTTGTACTGGACGATGATTCTTTGATCCAGTTTCCCTGAGAGTCGTATTCACGTGTGGGAGGTCTATAAATCCTATGCGTGATGGATTTGTCTCGCTTGTCGTAAATAATGATTGCCTGTCCTTCTTTGCTCGCCGGTCCAGCTATCTCTATCGAGTTTCCCTTTGAATCGTATCGTTCAAATCCAAGCCCCTTATTGTTAGAGTCATATTTAAAAATATCCTTGTAATGCAAAGAACCGTCAGGGTTATAGAATGCCTCTTCCAAACGCCTTCCGTCCGCGTCATAAATCGAAACCGACGTGCTTAGTAACTGGTCTTTACCATTATAAATCCGCGTGTTCATTTTTTTGCGTTCGGCAGAGAAAGTTGTAAGCGATTTATACTTAATCGTTCCATCTGCCTTATAAGTCACTGATGTTCTATTGCCGTCAGGTTCAAGAGTGAGAACCATTCTTGATTTAAGAGAGCCTTCATAATCTTCATATCTTGACACCTCTATCACGTTCCCCTTCTCGTCGTAGGTCGTCAGAGAGATATTATAACGCGGGCCTTCTTGAGCCTGACCGTCGCGCTGCAAAATATCTGACATCTCAACGCGAACGGTCTTCACCGGGCCTTTTAAACCGGCAATATCTCTATCGACTCTTATCTGCGCGCTGGCCGTATTAACGAGTAGCAAGCCGAAGCAGAATGTCGCAAGCAGTATTTTCATGGTTTCGCTCCTTGTGAGAAAACGAAGCAGGACGATCCAATCGAATTATCCTGAAGATGCTAAGCCTTAACCTGAATGGCTTCCGAGCCATTATTACTCAACCTTGATAATCTTTCCAGACCCAGCGTGATGCCCATGATGATGTAGAAGATCATCACCACTTCGGAATCGCCCCAGTTGTAATGCACAATCCCGCTCGTCATAAAACCCAAGAGGCCGCCGAGCGCGCCGAGCACGATGC
>JBAWGU010000097.1:0-2587 GCA_049593215.1 Pyrinomonadaceae bacterium | reverse complement strand
GTCGTTGCCCTTCTCTTCAAGCCTACGAGGTTAGCTGACGGGCTTGGACCGAGAAGTGTCCATCACACAATTTTCTAAAACACTAAACTGCGTGATACGCCCCATGTCCCCTGTGAAGAGGACGTTGGTTCCCCCGCGCTACTCTTCTCGCGCCCGAAACACGAGCCACGGCGAGCAGCTTCGGCAGACAAATTTTCAACGCGCAGATACTACGCCCGCGCACCACACAAGAGCAAGAGAAAAGCTGTCCGTTGTCAGTGGTCCGTTGTCCGTTGTCTGTGATTGATGAGATGAATGCTTTAGATAAACCACTCATCGCCACGCACACTCAAAACAACTGACTACGGACAACGGACTACGGATAGCTTTTCTTTCATCCGCCTACATGGACAGAAGGCCGCTTCTCAGGATTGTCTTCGGCCTGACGCAGGACTTCGTGCGTGACGGGCGCGGTGTCGCCTTCGCCGAAGGCGATGTAGCGGAGCATGTAGGTCAAAGGATTGCCCTCGCTCCATCCGAAATAGACGTGAGGCAGCTTGCCTGTCTTGTTGCGCAGGTGAAGCAGAAAAGCTGCGATGGCGTTTGGCACAGCCGGACTCTCCGCTCTCAGCACGCGGTAGCCGTCCACCTGAAAGCCTCTCACCTTCAACACGCCCGCAAACTCCGAAGCGTCGCTCGGATTAACTTCAAAGAAGATCACAGGCTCGCCCGCAGGGATGTGATTGTCTTCGCGCTTCTCTTTCTCTTTCCATTGATACTCGCGCGCGTCGCCCAGATCGCAACGATTGGCGACGACCCGAATCGTGCCGCGATTTGCTTCGTCAATAATTGCTTGCGCCGTCGCATCAAGCTCGACCTTCTGCACGCGCAGTTCCGTTGTCCGCGCGACTCTTGAAACGAGCGACGTAAGGATAATCGCGCCGATGAAGAAGGAAGCGATCTTGATGCCTTCAGGTCGCTCGATGATGTTGACGACGGTGGTGTAGCCAAAGACAAGCGCAATCAGCAGAAAGGCCCACCACGCGCCGCCTTTGCGCCTGACAGAGAGCGTCACCGCGACCGCCGCAGAAGTCATCAGCACCAGCACACCCGTTGCATAAGCTCCGCCCTGCGCGTCAACATCTGCTCTAAAGATAGCGGTCACGGTAAAGGCGATGATCGTAAAGACGAGCACGAGCGGGCGCGTGGCTCTGGCCCAATCGGGAGCCATCCCGTAACGCGGCAGGTAGCGCGGGACGATATTCAACAGCCCTGCCATCGCGGACGCACCCGCGAACCACAGTATGGTGATGGTGCTGATGTCATAGACCGTGCCGAACCCATCGCCCATAAATTGGTGCGCCAGATATGCGAGCGCGCGTCCGTTCGCTTTCCCGCCCACTGCAAACTCCTGCGCAGGAATCAGCATGGCTGTCACGAAACTGCTGGCGATAAGAAAGACGCTCATAATCAGCGCGGCAACTTTCAGAAGCTTGCGCGTGTTTGCGATTCGGCCACGCAAGAGACCTTGCGGGTCAGGCTCAGCCCTCGGCGTAGCGCGCGTCGTGTGTATAGACTCCCAGTCGTCCTCGCTCAAATCCTTCTCGCCTTTAACGAGCGGCATCACCGCGACGCCGGTTTCAAAGCCCGATAATCCGAGCGCAAGTTTTGGAAAAAGGAAGAGCGAGATGCCGATGATTAGAAATGGATTGCCATGCACACGCGGGTGAGTGAAAAGCGCAGTCTTCCATTCAGGAATATGCGAAGGATGCGACAGCAGCTCGTATGCTCCGACGCCGACGACGATTATATTCAGGAACAGATAAGCTCCGACGAGCACGACCGCGAGATTGATTGCTTCCTTAAAGCCTTTGAGAAAAACTGCGCCGAGAACCGCGATGAGAAAGAGCGTCACGCCGATCTGGTGTTTGAGTAGGGGAAGGTGCGCGCCCACGAAAGGATTTTCGATGACGTGCGCGGTGGCGTCCGCCGCAGAGAGCGTGATGGTGATAATAAAATCTGTCGCCACGAAGCCGAGCAGGACCAGCACGAAGAGCTTGCCCTTCCAACGCGCGAGCAAGTTCTCAAGCATCGAGATAGAGCCTTCACCGTGCGGGCTTTCCGATGCAACGCGACTATAGATGGGGAGCGCGCCGAACAGTGTCAGCAGCACAAGGATGAAAGTGGCGATGGGCGAGAGAGCGCCTGCCGCCAGAAACGCGATGCCGGGTTGATAACCAAGCGTTGAGAAATAATCAACGCCTGTGAGACACATCACTTTCCACCAGGGATGCTGGTGATGCTGGCCCTCCTGCTCGTGCGGGCCTTCCTGTTCCTGTACGCCCTTGAAAAGCCAGAGCTTGAATCGCCGTTTTGATCTAGTCTCCAGAATCGCCATGTCAGACCTTCATAGGCACTGTAACGAGGCAGCGAACCTCGGCCTTTAGCATGGGGGTTCACTTGAACTTCCGTAGCGCACACCTATGACAAAAAGCCAGGGCCGTCACAAGCAAAGATGAGTTTGGTATGCGCGCACAATATACCATGAACAGCAAGCAGCGCCAGCATATTCTTTAATAGAATGCGTGTCTGGAATTGTGGATAAAGC
>JBAWGU010000096.1:0-9766 GCA_049593215.1 Pyrinomonadaceae bacterium | reverse complement strand
GAGGATGGAACGCCCGCGCACTTCCATCATCCGCACAGAGCTTTGGGAGAGAAGATGCAGATCACTCACCTCTTCCCAACCATTGCCGCCTGCCGTTTGCTTGGCATTGCCGTTGCCCTGCGTCTTTCCTATCTGCACAAAGCCGGTGGGGGGCGCGGGTTGCTCCGAAACGCCTTCAGCCTCAATCGCCGCCACGTCCGGGGCCGCAGCCATAATCGCCTCTTCGATGGCGAGCTTGAGCGTCATCGAAGACGACGGACAACTCTTGCAACTTCCCTGAAGCCTGAGCCGCACGACTCCATCCGTGTTGATGCCAATCAACTCCACGTTGCCACCGTGCGAATCCAGATAAGGACGAACTTTGTCGAGCGCCTGCATCACTCTCGTCTCAAGCGGAACAGGATGCAGCCCGTAAAGCAGCAGCAAGCTTCCGACCAGATCGTCGCTCGCAAAATTGTCGAAGATGCGATAGCCCGCCTCTCCCTCTTCCGCGACAATCTCCATCAGACGATCAAGCCCCGCGCCATGAAAGTCCATCAGCGATTGCACAAGCTCAAGCGCGCTCGCACGCGCTTCCGCATCAGGCAAGTTCTCGATCTTGCGTATCAGCCCTTCGACATGCTGCATACGCGTTTGAAAGTCTCTGTCTCCGTGCATAATTGTAGGGGCAGGGCTGGTCCCTGCCCGCATCGCGCGATGGCGCGATAATCGTCGTAGCTGTTTCGAGCGTTGCCAGTTGATGAAACTTGCTCATCGGTCGCTCGACCAATGCGGGCAGGGACAAGCCCTGCCCCTACAAGTCTCACTTAACCATTCCGAACATCGGCGAGTGGTGCGTTTGCAAGACCTTGCCGCCGCCGAGGTACATGTGTACGCCGCAGGGCAGGCAGGGGTCGAAGCTGCGCACCGTGCGCATGATGTCTATGCCTTTGAAGTTGTCCGGCCCGTTCTCTTCAAAGATTGGCGTATTCTGCACAGCATCCTCGTAGGGTCCGGGCGTGCCGTAGATGTCGCGCGGGTTGGCGTTCCAGGGCGTCGGCGGGTACGGATGATAGTTGGCAATCTTGCCATCGCGGATGACGACGTGATGCGAGAGCACGCCGCGCACAGCTTCGTGGAAGCCGCAGCCGATGGCCTCTTCCGGCACTTTGAACTCCGTCCAAGTCTTCGTATGGCCCGCGTGAAGTTCTGCAATCGCCTGTTCGACGAAGTGTAGAGCAGCCGCAGCAGCATAAGCTTGAAAGTAAGTGCGGGCGCGGTCGCGTTCGATGGCGTTGGACCACTTCGGAATCTTCCACTCAAACTCGACCTCCGGCTTGAGCGCCGTTTGCGGCAAGTAAATCTTGACGCTCTGGCCCGTCGCCTTGATGTAGCCGATGTCCACTTTGCCTGCGAGCGCAGTTGCCCAGAGGCGTGCGATTGGTCCACCGCCCGTATCGAGCGCAAGATATTTGCTGCCGTCGCCCTGTTCGCCTTCGTGATACCAGCGCGGCGACATGACCCATGTGTAGTTCCCGTCAAAGTCGCGCTTCTGCGGGCGCGGGATAGTCGTCTGGTTCCATGGGTGTCGCTGGTCCACAGGATTGCCGAGCGGGTCTGTCTTCACAAACGTCTCTGAGTTATCCCAGTCGTCGTAGTAAGAGCTGCCAAGCAGGATGCGTATGCCGAGATTGATGTCAACGAGGTTGGTGGTCACGAGCTTGCCGTCAATGACGATGCCCGGCGTGACGTACATCGCGTTGCCCCACTCGTCCATGTTCTTGTAGGTGTAGTCGCAGACCGCAGGGTCTTGAAACGATCCCCAGCAACCGAGCAGGATGCGTCGCTGGCCCACCTTCTCGTAGCCGGGCAGAGCTTCGTAGAAGAAGTCGAAGAGGTCATCGTGAAGCGGCACGACCTTTTTCATAAACTCGCAGTAGCGCATCAAGCGCACGAGGTAGTCTGTGAAAAGTTGAATCGTCGGGACTGTGCCGACGCCGCCCGGATAGAGCGTCGAAGGATGAACGTGGCGGCCTTCCATCAAGCAGAACGCCTCGCGCGTGTAGCGGCTGACGTGCAAGGTCTCGCGGTAGAACTCACCTGTGAACGGGTTCAAGGCCGTCATGATGTCCGCGATGGTTTTGTAACCGTGATCCGCCGCGTGCGGAGCTTCGGTGGTCTTGGCCTTCTCCCAGACGCTGGGGTTGGTTTCCTTGACCATCTGCTCGCAAAAGTCAACGCCGACCAGATTGTCCTGAAAGATGTTGTGGTCGAACATATACTCTGCGGCTTCGCCAAGATTGACGATCCACTCTGCAATCGCGGGCGGGCGAACGTTGAAGGCCATGTTCTGCGCGTAGGTGGCGCAGGTCGCGTGATTGTCGCCGCAGATGCCGCAGATGCGCGAGGTGATGAAGTGCGCGTCGCGCGGGTCTTTGCCCTTCATAAAGATCGAGTAGCCGCGAAAGATGGAAGAGGTGCTCCAACACTCTGCGACCTCTTTGTTGGCGAAGTCAATCTTGGTGTAGATGCCAAGACTGCCGACGATGCGCGTGATGGGGTCCCAGTTCATGTCCACCAGCGTGCGCGGCTGCGCCGGAGTCTTGGTCACGGTTGTGGTTGTAGTGCTCATGACGGTCGCTCCTTTTTCTGCATGTAAGCTTGCGGTTGATAGCCGGTGGTCAGTTCAGGGCGGTTGTGCCGCCACTTCGGTTCCTTGTTGACGGTCTTGTTGGTCATGTTGCGCAACGCGCGTATCGCCGCGCCGTAGATGCCGATAGCGGATGAAGAGATTTTCGCGCCCGGCGGTTCGTCCATAAACGGCATGAACTTGTCAGGGAAGCCGGGCATAGTGCATCCGATGCAGATGCCGCCGACGTTCGGACAGCCTCCGATGCCTGCCATCCACCCGCGCTTCGGCACGTTGCAGTTCACAACCGGACCCCAGCAGCCGAGCTTCACGATGCACTTGGGCGAGCCATACTCCGTTGCAAAATCTCCCTGCTCGTAATAGCTGCCGCGATCACAGCCTTCGTGAACCGTCTTGCCGAAGAGCCACGTCGGACGCCCCGCATCATCCAGAGGAATCATCGGAGCAAGTCCTGCCGCGACGTAGAGCAGGTAGAGCACCGTCTCCATAAAATTGTCAGGTTGCACGGGGCAGCCCGGCACGTTGACAATCGGGATGCCAGCCTTCGACTTCCAATTCCAGCCGAGATAGTCTGCGAGACCCATGCAGCCCGTCGGGTTGCCAGCCATCGCGTGTATGCCGCCGTAAGTGGCGCATGTTCCGATGGCGACGACGGCGAGAGCTTTTGGAGCCAGACGGTCAATCCATTCCGTAGTCGGTATCGGCTGGTTCGTCATCGGATCGTTGCCGAGCGCGGCCCAGTAGCCTTCGCCGCTCAGATGCTCGTTCGGGATTGAGCCTTCGACGACTAAGACGAAGGGATCAATCAATCCCTGCTCGGCTTGATACCAGTACTTCATAAAGTCGTCGCCGACTTCATAAGCCAGAACCGGATTATGCAAATGCACTTTGGGAAGCCCCGGTATGGCTCCCATCACCACGTCTTCAACGCTCGGCTGAGTCGCCGCCGTGATTGACACTGTATCGCCGTCGCAGCCCAGACCTGCTGTAATCCAGACGATGTGGACATCTTTGACAGCCGGTGCTTTCTGTGTCACCCGCCCATATGGCACTGCCTCTTTTGCCATCGCGCGCGCCTCCTTTCAGGCTTGGAAGTTAGGGCCGGTCATAGTTGGCCTGACCTAAAAGTTTTGTGTCGCCAAATCAGGTTTGATTTGGGAGGAGAGTGAAATTGCGATGCTGAAAAAAACTGTCCGCCGCCGAAACTACGACTCGCCGCCGCCTTCAACGAACAGATGAACCCCTTGTTATAGATCGGAAAAATTCAGCCGCTCCGGGGAAACAAGAGCAGCCACAAAATGGTGTGGCGATATTATCTGCTTTGGGGGTGAGCCTAGTCTATTCGCAAATCTACGTATTCGCAATACCGAGACCTACGTATTTTTAATTGAGAAAGATACGTAGAATGAAAAGCAAGGATGAAGGCGGAAGGATGAAGGATGAAAGCATGGCTGTCGAAGATGAATGATTCAATTAAAGCTATCGCGCGCTCATCCTTCCGCCTTCATCCTTCATCCTTGCTTTTCCATCGGGATGATGCCGCGCTTGAGGGCGTAGCGTATGAGGTCTGATTGAGTATGTAGTCCGAGTTTGTGCATGAGCCTTGAGCGATGCGTTTCCGCCGTGCGCGTGCTGATGCCTAAGCGTGCGGCGATCTCGCTGTTGGTGTGGCCTTCGGCTGAGAGTTGCAGGACTTCGCGTTCACGCGTGGTGAGCGTTTCATGTTTATCCATCGCGCCGACCCTTGCCATCTGCTGATAGGTCTCTATCGCGCGGTCAGAAAGCGGCGGACTCAAATAACGACGGCCCGCAGCCACCTCGCGCACGGCCTGAACCAGATCGGACGAGTTTGAATCTTTCAGCACGTAAGCGGAAACGCCGTTAGCCAGAGCTTCCAGCACGAACCCTTCGTCGTCGTACATCGAAAGCACGACGAGGCCAACTTTCGGCGACTGTTTATGAAGCTGCCGCGCGACTTCCAAGCCGTTGAGGCCGGGCATCATCAAATCGAGCACCAGCACATCAGGATTCAAACGCCTCACCACCTCAAGAGCTTCGCGCCCGTCGTCCGCCTCGCCAATCACTTTGAAATCGGCTTCCGCCGCCAGCAGCGCGCGTAAGCCCTGCCGGACAATGCGATGGTCATCAGCCAACACGATGTTCGTTGTCTTCAAATCCAAAGCCTCAAATAGATTCAAACAGGGATGGATAGAATACAAAAGAAACGCGGAATGAGGAACGATGAATGCGGAATGAAAGACAAAAAACTTTCTATTCATCATTCATCGTTTCGCGTTCATCATTTCTTTCATCCTGTCTATCCTGTCCATCCCTGTTAATTTTTTCGGCGCTTTTAGTCTCTGCTCTGCTGCGGAGAGTCGTTCTGATTATCGCTCACAGTAAACTCCACCGTCAGGCGCGTGCCCGTGCCGGAGTGTGATTCGATAGTAAAATGCCCGCCGAGAAGATGTGCGCGCTCGCGCATCCCTGCCAGCCCGCTTGTGTTATCCGCCGCAAGCGCTGTTTCGATATCAAAGCCTTTCCCCTGATCTTCGATTTGAATGGTCAGACTGTGCTCGTCTGCCCACACGCGCACGGTGGCCTCGCCGGTCTCTGCGTGTCGCGCGATGTTTGTCAGAGCTTCCTGCACAATGCGGTAAGCCGCCGTCTCGATGTCAGTGGGAAAGCGTCTTCCTTCGAGACCGTTGTGTTTGAACCGGACGCTCACCTGCGTTTGCGCGCCGTACTGTTTGATGTGCCACAACAAAGCAGATAAAAGACCCAGATGATCGAGCGTCGCAGGCCGCAGGTCAAGCGACAGTTGGCGGGCGCGCACCATCAATTCATTCACAAGCGTTTGAGCTTTGTTGATGCTGGCACGCGCTTCGTCCTCCGGCAAGCGCGCAGCCATCTCCAAAGTGAGTTTGAGTCCGGTCAGGATTTGACCGATCTGGTCGTGTAGTTCCAGCGCGAGATTACGCCTTTCGGCTTCCTGCACTTCAAACAAGCGACGCGAAAGAATCTTCATACGTCCGGCTGATTCGTGCAGCGCATTCTCTGTGCGCCTGCGCTCGCCAACTTCCACAAGCAGGAACTCGTTGGCCCGCGCCAGCTCAGCCGTGCGTTCCGCTACGCGCTGTTCTAACTCAGCGTGCGCTTTGAGCAGAGCCGCTTCGGCGCGCTGGCGCTCGGCAATCTCTTGTTGCAGCGCGGCATTAGTTTCGGCCAACTCTCTGGTTCGCTCCCCGACGCGCAACTCTAATCCGTCGCGCGTCTGTTTGAGCGCCCCTTCCGTCTGCTTGAGTTCTGTGATGTCGAACCCCACACCGTGAATGAACCAGGGCCGACCATCCGCGTGGCGCACCATTCTTACTTCACAATGAAACCAGACCACGTGCCCGTCGCGCGCCAGCACGCGATAGACCGAGCGCAGAGGGTCGCCGGAGAGAAAGGTCTGCGCCGCCTCCATGCTCCAACGAGACTTATCGTCCGGGTGAATCTGTTGATACCAGCGCACGGGGTCGCCCAGCCACTCCGATTGAGTGAAGCCCAGCATGGCTTCGATTTGCGGGCTGACGTAAGCTTCGCTAATGCCCTGGTCCAGAAAAGCCATGAAGACTACCGCCGGGATTTGCTCGACGAGAATGCGATAGCGGGAGACAACATCCGGCCACTCTGCATCGGCGACGGGCTGACTCTTCCACTTCACAATGAAGCCGCGTGAGAGTTGTTCGATACTCGCATCGGCGTGAAAGAAAACGCCCGCCAACTCTGCGAGCGCGCGCTCCGCCTCCAGCAGACTTTCAGGCAGCGAGAAACTCTCCTCGCCGTTCAGGTAAGCAGTCGCTTCCTCCACTTGTTGCAAAGTCTTCGTCATTGAAGAGCGGGCAAGTCAGTTAATCTCCCCGGGCAAAGCGTTGTTGGTCACACTGTTTCCTTCACGATAATTCAGGCAAGCGCCATCATTATACGCTAAATACAGAACGGCGTAGATGAGCGTGAAGAGACAAGGCTCTGGCACGCGCGCGGAACGAATTGTTTTCGGAGAGACTTTCACTCATGTTTCACTGGTCAATAGTCGAATTCAAGGGAACGCCCTTCAAAGCGGCTCATTGCGTAGGTTTGTTGTATTTGTCACAAAAAAGCGTTGACAGTTTTGTTAGGAAGTGTATAATGCGTGGCGTTGAGGGTGGAGGCTGATAGCCCAAACGTCAGCCAGTCGCAAGAAGCCACCAGCAGCCGAAAAATAGACAGTGCCCGCCAGTGCCAGCTCGGACGCCGATTAGGCCCCCCCTAAACGCTACATTTGAGCTGGCACAGCCATTTCTACTCAAAATCCTTTATCATCCTACACATAATCGAAAACTTCCCGTGTCTCTGGCTAAGCTGATTCATGCAGGCTAATGCCGGACAATGCGGAGGTTTGGATAAATCGTGAGCAGGTGTTTTTGTGGACAAAGGTTTGCCGATTGCAGTAAGCCTCAAGATAATGGCACTCGTTCGTGAGGTCCAACGTGGAACAGTTGAAAGGAAAGCTTATGAGCAAACTTGTACGCATATTTCTTCCGTGTCTCCTTCTGCTCCTTCCCTGTTGCCTGACGGCATATAGTCAGGCGCAACAGCCCATCCCGGATATTATTCCGCAGACTAAGATTGAGGCGTTTCAATATCAAACCGGAGCGGTCATCATTAAAGCTTTCACCAGAATCGGGGCGATGCGTGGCACAGGCGGCACGGTCGAAGTGACGAGTATAGAATTTACAGAAGCTCGGAGCGGGAGAAAGGAACAGGGGATAGTGGTGGACGTTAAAGAGTTTGGTCGAGGGGAGCGTTCCGAGCGTTCGTATATTGATGACGAGGAAATTGCTCCACTGCTCCGGGCGATAGACGACATCTCTAAAATCGGCACGGATGTCACGAAGCTTGCTAACTTTGAGGCGCGTTATACGACACGCGGAGATTTTTCCATAGCTACTTTTAATGAAGCTGAGACTATCAATGTAGCTATCGGCGGCGGGCACGTCACGAGGGTTGAGGCTGTTTTCAAATTCGTTGACCTTGAAAAGTTCAAGGGCTTACTTCTCAGCGCGAAAAGCAGACTCGACGCCGCAAAGTAAGCCCTTGAATTTTTCTCAAATGGTCAACTGACTAACGCCCGCACTCCGCGTCGCTGCGCGTCCTGACGGGGCTGAACCTGTCCTGATACTCTGCCGAAGTGATGAAGGCGCAGACCATCGCGCGATAACCGCTTGCATCGTTTGGCAACTTATTGTTCAAGATGTTGAGCCAGAAGCTGTACCCTGCGGAATCAGGATCGCGCCTCAAGTAGCCGTAGTATTGCATCAACACAAAAGCGTTGTTGTATTCTCGCTGCTTGAAGGCAGGGATTTCGATGACATCAAGCAGCACCTGCGCGCGTGTCCTGCCGACGATCCCTTTCATTGTATTAATCTCCTGCTGCCGCTCCTCTGTGTAAGGCTTGAGGCCCGCCGTGTCGAAGAGTTTCCCGACGAACTGCTCCGGCGTCATCGAATCAGGATAGAACTGTTTGAAGATGCCGCTCTCAACAAAAGCGTTCGCAAAATCCTGCGTGCTGTGATCAAGTTGAGGCCCGCCGACAAGACGATTGCGGTCCATCATAAAATGCGTGTAATCAGGAATCAGCCCCAGAGCCGCACGGTTCAAGCGATAGACGACATAGCCCGTCTGCTGAAACTCAAGCTCGACGAAGAAAGCCGCTGAAATGTCCAGCCGCTTGTTCCTCAAACAATCCGCGTCCGAGCCGCACTGCGCAAACTGGCTGGTCCAGTAATCCAGACCTCCCTGATCCGGCGCACGATTAAGAAAGTCGTTGTAATGTTGACGAACGAAGAATTGCGCGTCTTCAAGCGGATTAGACGTGGGCGCAACAGTGTCGTTGTCAACAATGCCCAGAGTCACAAATTTCGGTGTGCCCAGAGACGCTCCGCCGGTCGGTGCGGCGAGTTGCAGGAAGAGACCGTGATTGCCCTGCACGTAAGCGTTATCGGTGATGAGCACGGGGAAAGTCTTGCTGGTTTCGCCGGGCGCGAAGCTGAGCGTGCCTCCCGCCATCGTGTAGTCGCGCTTCTGCGTGGCAACGCCAGCATCGCCCGTAAAGTAAGAGACGCCGACTGCGCTCGAAGTGTCGCCCGTGCGTGTGACCGTGATGGTCGCGCTGCCGTCGCCTTCGCCGACGCTGTAGCTGGACGCGCTGAACTGAATGTAAGGGACGGGAGTGTTTGAGACCGTCGCCGTGAAGTTGAGCGTCACGCTGCCACTCTGGCTGTAGATAGTCGCGCTCGGCGGATTGAAAGTGTAGCCGGGCTTCTGCGGAGCTATAGTGATGGGAGGATTGCTATCATTCGTTGCGGCGACGCTCATGTTGAAGTTTGCGAAGCCGGAAGAGTTCGTCGGCGGAAATCCAAGTGATGAATTGTTGACATTGATGGAGACTCCGCTGACGCCGTTGCCGTTGGCGTCTGTGACATGCACAGTCACGCTGAGATAAGGGTCAAGGCGCAGATTAACTGTCTGGTCAGCCATCAAGTTATTGACATTGACCGCGAAGGATGTGTACTGCCCTGCCTTTGAAGGGGTCAGGGTATAATTGCCGCCTGCGGCGAGGTCTGTAAACGAATAGTTACCGTTATCATCCGTCGTTGTCGTTCCCGCCTGCGTGCCGCCGAGCGTGACTGTTGCGCCCGCGATGCCGTTGCCGAATCCGTCCGCAACTTTGCCGGAAATAGAATAATTCTGCGCCGCGTGAATTGATACGAGCGCAGAGCGGTTCATTATCGCGCCCGCCACAAGGATTAAACTGAAAAGCATGAAGAGAGCGCGCAACTTTGACGCGCGCACACCTACCTGTATTGAATGCGAGGGTAACATAAAACTTTTTCTCACCTCTGATTGATTAGATTAAGAGCCTGCGGTTGTCGGGGGGAAACTGCGAGGCTGAGTCTGCAAGCTCTGTGAGATGCCGAGTCCTGACCAGATGCTTTGCAACCACTTATGATGTCAGATTTTTTAAGATGGTTGCTAATTTAAACAGCGTATTTAACGGGTTTTGGCTATAGCCTTAGATCATCTGATAAAACCGTAGGGGCAGGGCTTGTC
>JBAWGU010000095.1:0-3282 GCA_049593215.1 Pyrinomonadaceae bacterium | reverse complement strand
ACATAGCATCTCTACCGCGCGCGTCGAGCCACATCTTGTCGCCATCACGCAGCCGCGCTCTCCCTACTGCGAACAGTTCCGAAGCTTGCGCACGCGCGTGCTTCACGCAGGCGAGCGCAAGAAGATGCAGGCATTCGTCATCACGAGCGCGGGGATTGCGGAAGGGAAGACAATGACCGCGCTCAATCTCGCGTGGCTGCTCGCGCAGACTGACGGCGTGCGCGCTCTGTTGATTGACAGCGACCTGCGCCAGCCCTGCGCGACAGACTATCTCGGAATAGACCTTCCCGTCGGTCTCTCAGAAGTTTTAGCGGGCGAGGCGACGCTTGAAGAGGCAATCGTGAAGCTTGAGCCTTCGGGTCTTTATCTCTTGCCCGGAGGCACTGCGCGCGATGATGTCGCGGAACTTCTCTCCGGCCCGAAGTTCAGCCGCGTGCTATCCGATGTCCGCCGCATGTTCAACTACATTCTGATTGACGCGCCGCCGCTTGGCATCTTCACGGACGCGACCGTCCTGATTAATCGCGCAGACGGCGCGCTTCTCGTTGTGCGTTCCGGCAAGACGCGCTACGCGGCTCTGGAGCAGATGCTTGAGCCGCTTCCGCGAGAGCGTCTGCTCGGTGTGGTCCTCAATCGCGCCGAAGGCGAATTGAGCGAGACGGACTATTACTATCAACGTCGCTACTTCCGTCCTGAAGAGACGGAGATGCCTGCGAACAGGCGCATGAGAAAAGGCGAGGAGGCTACTTTAGTTTCTTGAGAGCGTCGCAACTCAACGAGCGGACTGTGCTGTTGCTGCTGGCCGAAGCTTTGTTAATCTTCGGCGGGATGGTGATCTCCGTCTATGTGCGCTTTGCCACGCTCGATGCCGACGACGTTCTCATCACGCATTACGGTTTCTACAAGGCCGCGCTCGCAACCGTCTTCTGTCTCTGCGCGTTTTATCTCTACGACCTTTACGATTTCGTGGTGATTCACGACCGGCGCGAGCTGGTCCTGCGTTTGATACAGGCGCTCGGACTCGCTTGGACGGCGCTCGCGCTCGTCTTTTATGCGATGCCGCAGTTGATGATCGGGCGCGGCGTGTCGCTCATCTCGCTGATCCTCGCGCTCCTCTTGATGGTCGGCTGGCGGCTCTCTATTCACTGGCTGCTCGGACACCCGCACATCGGCGAAAAGATTTTGATTGTCGGATCAGGCTCTGACGCAGTTGAAGTTGCGCGCGAAGCTCTGGAGCGGCGCGATGCAGGCTATCGCATCGTCGGCTTTGTTGATACGGACCCCGCACTCGTCGGCAAGAGCTTGATTAACCCGCGCGTGATTGGCCTGACTTCCGAGTTGAGCGAAGTGGTCAGGCGCGAGAGCATTGATCGCATCGTCGTCGCCATGGGCGAGCGGCGCGGGCAGTTTCCGACAGATCAACTCTTGCTGCTCAGTCTCTCCGGCAACGTTTCGATAGAAGAGTGCGCGTCCTTTTATGAACGGCTGACGGGGCGCGTCTCTCTGGAAATGATTCGCCCGTCATGGCTCATCTTTTCCGGGCGCGGGCGACAGGCGAGACTCAACGCTCTCGTGCGTATTGCGCTTCATCGCGCCGTTGCTTTAATCGGCGCAATCCTCTCTTTGCCCATTGCGATCCTGACAGCCCTGCTCATCAAGATTGATTCGCGTGGGCCTGTGCTCTACAAGCAGGAGCGCGTGGGAAAAAATGGCAGGCCGTTTACGCTGATGAAGTTTCGTTCGATGCGGACGGACGCGGAGAAGGACGGGCCTGTGTGGGCAAGCACATCGGATAATCGCGTGACGAGAGTCGGGCGCGTCATACGCAAGATTCGCATTGATGAGATTCCGCAGTTCTGGAACATCCTGCGCGGCGACATGAACTTTGTCGGGCCGCGTCCCGAACGCCCGCACTTCATCTCGCAACTCGCGCAGGAGATTCCGTATTACGAGCAACGCCACCTGATTGCGCCGGGCCTGACGGGTTGGGCGCAGATTAAGTATCCATACGGCGCATCCATCGAAGACGCGCGGCAGAAGCTACAGTACGATCTCTACTACATCAAGAATCAGAGCCTGATGCTCGACGCCGCGATTATGTTCGAGACGATTAAGATTATTCTCTTCGGGCGAGGGGCAAGATGAGAAAGAAAATGGTTCACGCAAAGGCGCAAAGAAAAGAAGAACCAAAGAACGCTGGTGAAGCATTCAATATCTTTGCGAGCTTATGTTTTTCTTTTCTCGCGCCTTTGCGTGAACCCGCAACACGCAGCCCTCTCGTGATGTGAGTTAAACCGAGCGGCCAAACAGTTATTCGGAGGTTGAAGTCAAATGAAGTTCAAATCAATATTCGCGCTCGTCCTTGTGCTTGCCATTTCGGCAAGCTCGCTGGTCTTTGCGCAGGAGCCGTCGCCGCAAGAGAAAGATAAGACGCGCAAGCGTAGCGTGGTGAGCAAAGTAGGCGATGACGAGCAGCAGGAAAAGAAGGATGAGAAATCTCAGAACGAAACAAAGGAAGCGAATCCTTCTTCCACGCCTGCCGCCGCCGAAGTAGAAGCTCAAGAGACAAAGGGCGGCCCGTCGGATATTCCTGCCGAGACGCAGGCCAACAGGCGCGAGGAGCAGTCGGAAGAGCAGGCGACGATTGCGCCTTACTACAACAACTTCTTCACGACCTACAGGCTCGGCCCGGAAGACGTGATCTCCGTCACGGTCTTCGGACAGGATCGTTATTCAAAGAACGGCATCACGATTCCGCCCAACGGGCGCATCTCTTATCCGCTCATCCCCGAAGGCGTCTTCGTCAACGGCAGGACGGTCGAGCAGGTGCAGGAAGAGATTACAAAGAAGCTGGACGAGTACATCATTGACCCGAAAGTCTCCGTCTCTTTAGACAAGGCTACGTCGTATCGTTACAGCGTGCTCGGTGACGTGGCCCAGCCGGGCATCAAGCCGATGCCGCGCCGTCTCTCCGTCACGGAAGCCTTAGCGGAAGCAGGCGGCATTCTGCCGACAGGCAACAAGGCTAAAGTTGTCATCCTGCGCCGACAGGCAAACGGACAGCTCTCATCCATTCCCATCAACGTCTCAGCCATCTACAAAGGTCGCCTGCAAGACGATAAGTATCTTGTGCCCGGCGATCAGGTGATTGTTCCCGGCAACAAGCTCAAAGGTTTCCAATCCCTCATGGGCCTCTTGCCCATACTCTCATTCGCACGCATCTTCACCGGAGGATTTTAGGTGAAGGGATGAAGAACTGTCCGTTGTCCGTAGTCAGTGGTC
>JBAWGU010000094.1:0-3977 GCA_049593215.1 Pyrinomonadaceae bacterium | reverse complement strand
GTGTAGGTGTGGTTTGCTCCGGCCTCCCATGTGACTGTGCCGTTTGCAGCAATCTTGATGAACTTGAATTGAATCGTCTGGCCCGCAGGAACGCTCGCGTTGAGAAACCATGTCGGATAGTTTGGCGTGAGCATTGGTCCAACTGCGCCGTCCCATGTCGTGCTCCAGTTGCCGAGTTCGACCGTGTTGCCTGTCAGAAAGATGTAGTCGCCCGTCTGTGTCGGCGAAGCGTTGTTGACGGTGAAGGTGACGGGAATGAGTTTCGCCGTGAGCGCTGTGAACTGTATGCCGTTCGACACCTGACTCGAAGAGTTTGTGACGGTGACGTTGTAGAGTCCATTCGTGACGGAAGGCACGTTGACGGTGATGCTCGTCGGCGACCATGAGACGACAGTGGCGGTTGTCGTCCCGAATTTGACAGAGCCTCCCGACGCGCCGAAGTTGCGTCCGGCGATGACTGTCTTCACTCCGGGTTGACCGACAGTTGGTCCAATCGAGCCAATCTCAGGAGCAGCCGCGCCTTCCGTGAATTGCCAGATGGAGACTGCATGAGCGGGCAACGTGAAATTGTTGACGGGATTGTTGCCGCCTGAGCCTGCGGTGACTGTGATGGAGTTGCCGGAGAGCAGGCCGGTCAGGTTGTCCGTGTACGTGCCAGCCGGAAGGGAAGTGTTAAGGCCCGTGATGTTGTAAGAGGATGCGTCGTTTTTGTTGATGGCGACGAGGACGACGCTGCCATAAAATTTCCGCTCGTAGATGTATACGTCATTGTTGAGCCAACGTTGTGTGATTGAGCCGTAGGCGATGGCAGGGTTGTTGCGCCTGAGCGTTGAGAGTTTGTTGATGAGCGAATAGGCGGTCGTGTTCGTGGCGAAGCCGGACATCATCGGGCGGTTGTAAGGGTCCGTGCCGCCGCTCGTGTCGTTGTGCAGGTATTGCTCCGTGCCGTAGTAGATGCAGGGGATGCCGCGCGCCGTGCCGATGAAGGCGAGGGCTTCGTGCAGGCGATTGTTGTTATTGTTGATTGAGAGAAAGCGCGCCATGTCGTGATTGTCTATGAAGGTCACGAGGTCTTCTTTCCATAAGAAGTTGCTGGCTTCAGCCGTGAGCACGGAATCAATCGTAGAGAAGTTTGCGTTGGAGCCGAAGACGCTGCGAATCGCCGTGTTGAGCGGAAAGTCCAGCATCGAAATGCCGCTCTTGTTGGCGAACTTGTAGGAGTCGTGATAGAGCGGGTCGGAGGTGTTGCCCTGATACCACTCGCCGAAGAGGAAGCTGTCGCCGTAAGTGTAGATTGAATTGGCGAAGCTGTATTCCCATCCCCATGTGACGTGCTTGATAGCATCAATGCGAAAGCCGTCAACGCCGTGTTGCTGGAAAAGCTGCGCAGAGGCTTTGAGATAGCCGTCAATGGTCGCGTGCTCTTGATTGAGGTCTGCGAGGTCGAAGAGCGTGAAGTATTCGACTTGATAACGATCATCCCAACCGCCGCCGCTGATGTTGGCGTTGTGATGAAAGTAGCCGTTGGTGTCGTTGGTGTAGTTGCCTAAGAGCGTGCCGTTGTCGTAGAGCGCGCCAAACTCGCCAGCGTTGTCCTGCGTCGAATGGTTTGGAGCGAAATCAATGATGACCTTGATGCCGTTCTGGTGCGCCGCCGTGACGAGGTTGTCAAACTCCGTCCACGTGTTGCTCGCGTTTCCGAAATGCTCTTCAATGCGTTTGAAGTCGCGGCCCTGATAGCCGTGATAAGAAGCCGTCGGGTTGCCGTTGCCGTCTGGGATGTTTGTGTTGAGATTATCAACGGGCGGCGAAATCCAGATTGCAGTCACGCCCATGCCCGCCAGATAAGACATCTTCTGCTGAATGCCCGCGAGGTCGCCGCCCCAGTACGCGCGCCAATTTGTTTTCGTGCTGTCGTAGAGGCCCGCGCTCTGCGCCGGATTGTTGTTGCCCGCGCTGCCGTCAAAGAAGCGATCCGTGATGATCTGGTAAATCGTCTCGCGTTTGAAGTCGGAAGCAAGCGCGTGAACGGAAACGAAAGTCAGGAAGAGCAGAAAGAGAGTGATCGAGAAGCTTGTTCTGTAACGAAGTCGCATGAGGGTCTCCTTTATCAAGTGTCAAATCGAGTTTGGACGGCGAGGCGTTAAGAAGGTTAAAAACTCAGACGCTCATGTAGCAAGTGAGGCGTCCTCGGTCAACAATCTTTTTAAGGCGCAGGAAACTATTTAAGCTAAATCGAGCAGTGAGTCAATAGAAGAAGGAACAATGTTAATTCACCGCAGAGGCGCAGAGGCGACGCAGAGATAAACGCAGAGGCTTGAATGACGTTCAAACTCTCTGCGTAAACTCTGCGCTATCTCTGCGTCTCTGCGGTGAGTTATCAGCTTGCTTCGGATTCAAGTATAAATTAAATCACTACCCGAAAATTCTATTCAGTCTGAAGCATCTCTTCCGCAACTTCGTCTGGAACATTTAGAACCTGTTGCCAGCCGGAGTTGTCGCGCCGCATCTCTTCTGAAAGAGAGTCGCGCAGGTTGCGTAGCTGGTCGCTCAAGTTGACGGGGTAATTTTCGATGTCACGAAAGCGCGTGCGCTGCTCTTCGACAAAAGCTTTCTGTTTGGTGATTGATGGAATCGCAATGTGCTGGCCGTTCTCCCAGAAGGGAACGATGAGCCGCTCGACGCGCGTTGCGCCTGCAATCTCAATCGCTTCTGTCTCAAGGCCGATGACATCTCCAACATAAAAACCTCTGTCATCGCTTCCGCGAAAAACTTGCAGCCTGCCGGGCAGCGTCGTCTTCTCAGGCGTGTTCGAGGCTTTAAGCGTCGGGCGGCCTTCGATCAGGCACTCTTTGAAAATGACGCCAGCGACAGTTTCAACTTCGCTCGAAAGTTTTGTGCCGACGCCGAAGCCCGCCGCCTCTGGAAACTCTGCGACGATGCGCTTAACTTTCTCAACGTCAAGGTCGCCCGTGAGAATCGTCATCAAGCCCGTCAGCCCGTTCGCTTCAAAGAAGCGCAGGCACCATGCGCCGAGTTCCGCAAGGTCGCCTGAGTCAACTCGAAAACCTTTGAAGGCGCGACGGCGCGTCTCGTTTGAAGTCGCGGCCATCGCAGCATGAACGGCTCCCATGTAAACATCAATCGTGTCTAAGAGCAGCGTCGTGCCGTTCGGGTTCGCATCGAGCCAGCGTTCAAACGCGACCTGCTCGAAATGTTTCGGCTGGCCCGTGCGAGGCTCAATCTCAGGCTCGTACATGTAATCAATGTAAGACTGCTGCCAGTAGTGAGCCTCTGTCCCGACGGCAGGAATCTCAAGACGATGCGCGGCCTCCATGTTCGAGGTGTCGTTGAAGCCGCCGATGAAAGCGTAGGTGGCGACTTCGACTGCGCGCTCAACGTCGCCGTCACGGCGCAGCGAAAAATCTGAGAGCCAGCGATTGCCCGCGGCCATGCGGAAACGCATCGCCGTGCTTGCCGTCGTCATCGGCAGGTCAAACGCGTGCTCAAACTTTATTTCCTGCGCCTGCGTCAGTCCGAATGGTCCTGTAATGTCGGCGAAAGGCTCTTGCGCGAAGATGATTGTGCCGACTCTCACGGCGCGCACAACTCCCACGAAGCCCATGTCTTCAATCGCCTTTGCAAAGAGTTGCAAGCCGCCGCGATCCTGTTCGAGAAAGCGCAGGCGCGGGCGATCAATCTCGCTGTTAATCAGCAGGCGCACCAAACGCTCGTGGCCCAGACACGGCGCGAAAGGAATCTTGCGCTGCGTCACATAAAACGTCGCCATCGCATCGCTCAAGAGTTTTCCGCGCAGCCGCGCCACTTCCTTGTGCGAAGCGTCGCCCATCGCCGCGTGATAACGATCAATATTCAGTGTACCCATAAAAGCAAGGATGAAGGCGGAAGGATGAAGGATGAATTAAGAACTGTCCGTAGTCCGTAGTCAGTGGTCCGTTGTAAAAACAGAAAACAAC
>JBAWGU010000093.1:0-2429 GCA_049593215.1 Pyrinomonadaceae bacterium | reverse complement strand
GTTCTTGTCACTCTCCACCCCCGAAGTGCTCAAACCCCCCAGCCTCCAAGTCCCACGCGTGCGCCCCTTCGAGTATGCGAACGCGGCCCGGCCTGTCCGTCACATCTCCAATGTAAGTAACCGGCACGCCGTCAATTCTTGAAGGCAAGCGCGCGAGGTCGTGCGGGTCAACCGTGAAGAGCAGCTCGAAATCTTCTCCGCCATGCAAGGCCAGCAGCAGCGGATCGAGCGCGCGCCGCCCGCACAGGCGAGAGACGTTTGAATCAACAGGAATGCGCGCGGCTTCGATGAGCGCGCCCACTTCACTCTCTTCGCAAAGATGCTTGAGGTCTGAAGAGAGGCCGTCGCTGATGTCAATCATCGCTGTCGCTAAACGCTCTTCACCGAGCGCAACGCCCCACCCTACACGAGGCAACGGAGCGAGATGGCGCAGTAAAAGTTTCTCCGTCAGACGCGCTTCACGTTTGTTCTCAATCAACGCGCCCAAGCGCGCGCCGCGCAACATCAAACGCAAACCCGCGGCTGCGCCTCCGAGCGCGCCCGTCACAAAAATATGATCTCCCGCACGCGCGCCGCCGCGAAGAATTGCACGACCGCGCGCGCATTCACCGATAACAATGGAATCAACAATGATGTGTTCGGGTGTGCGCGACACGTCGCCGCCGATGAGCGTCACGCCAAATTCATCTGCGAGCGCAAAGAAGCCTTCGTAAAAATCGTCAACGAATGAACTCTGCCAGACATCGCGCGGCAACCCGATTGAGGTTAAGGCATACATCGGGCGCGCGCCCATCGCGGCAATATCAGAGAGCGAAACTGCCAGAGCCTTTTGTCCTAAAATATTTGGAGGCATCGCCTCGCGCAGAAAATCTATCTCTTCAACGAGCAAGTCCGTCGTGATAACGGTCTCGCGCCCTGCCGCTTGACGAATAATCGCGGCATCGTCGCCAATGCCCTTGCGAAGTGATGAGTAATGAGTGATGAGTGATGAGTGAAAAGCTTTTGACGATCTTTGTCGTTTAAGAGCGCGGCGGCGTATGCGTTTGATGAAGTCGAATTCGCTGCGTGAAGCTTGAGCGAGTGATGAGTTCAACGAAGAGAAGCGGGGCGAGCTTTCATCTGTCTGGTTGCGCGTTGAAAGTATTATTAGTATCCGCTTCATCATGCCCTGTCTGCTCGGCCTCTTTCTCATCACTCATCGCTCATCACTCATCACTTCACAAGTTTTTTCGCATCGAATCGAGTCCGGCTTCGATGGTTTCCAGCGAGGTTGAGAAGGAGAAACGCAGATGACTCTCGCCATGTTCGCCGAAGACGATGCCGGGCACTGTGGCGACTTGCGCGCGCTCAAGCAGGAGGTCTGCCGCTTCGCGGCTGTTGTGTTTGATGCGCGAGCAATCGGGAAAAGCGTAGAACGCGCCCGCAGGGCTGCTGCATGTGAGGCCGAGTTCGTTGAGGCCCGCGAGCAAGAGGTCGCGCCGCTCACGATAAGCTGCCAGAGATGTCCGCAAAAAATCCGAAGACGTGTTAAAGGCTGCGAGCGCGGCCCACTGCGTTGGCGTAGAGACTCCGTTGGTCGAATAGAGCAGGGTTTTTTTGAGGCCCGTCATCCAGGGTTCCGTCGCGGCTGCGTAACCCAAACGCCAGCCCGTCATCGCGTATGATTTCGAGAGCGTGAATAAAGTGATCGTTCTTTCAAACATTCCTTCAAGCGATGCAATCGAGACGTGCTCGCCGTCGTAAACAATATCTTCGTAAGCTTCGTCGGAGATTACAACAAGGTCGCGCTCGCGCGCGAAACTCGCAACGGCTTCCGCCTCTTCGCGCGTGAAGACGATGCCCGTAGGGTTCTGCGGCGTGTTGTAATAAATGGCGCGCGTTCTCTCTGTCGCATAGTGTGCGAGCGTCTCTCTAAATCCCCTCTGCCTTGCCTCTTCGCTCGGCACGAGCACAGTAGAGCCTTGACAGTGCGCGATGAGGTCTTTGATAGGGGTCCAGTAAGGAGAGAAGACAAGGACTTCTTCGCCCGGATTGACGACGGATTGAAAAGCTCCGAAGAGACCTTGCATTCCTCCGTTCAAAACAACCACGTCCGCATCGCTCGCAGGGATACGATTACGTTCGCGCAGTTTGTCTGCGATGGCCGCGCGAAGCTCCGGAATACCGGACGAAGGCGCATAGCGCGTCTTGTTCTCAACGAGCGCGCGCGTCATCGCTTCTTTGACGTACTCAGGAGTGGTCCTGAAAGGTTCGCCGCCTTCAAATTGATAAACGGTCTGACCCTTTGCGCGCAACTCCATAATCTTGTTGCGAATTTTAACGATGTCTGAGAAGCCGACATCATCGAGGCGCGCGGCAAGGCGAAACAGAGTCGGAGAAGAAGACACGATGTAGGATGAACCTCCAAAAATCAGGGCGTGGAAAAGATG
>JBAWGU010000092.1:0-9634 GCA_049593215.1 Pyrinomonadaceae bacterium | reverse complement strand
CGACGGCTCCGGGATTGAAGACGAAGAGAGCGGCTGGAAACTTTTCAATCTCCTCGATCACGGCGACTTCATAGGCGTCGAAGGCTATCTCTTCGTCACCAGGACAGGCGAACTCTCCGTACATGTGCGCGAGTTGCAGTTTCTCTCTAAAGCATTGTTACCGATGCCAGACAAGATGCACGGCATCGCTGACCCGGAGATTCGCCAGCGTCAACGCTACGCGGATTTGATTGCAGGCAGTTTGAAAGTTGATGTTAAAGAGGAAGAAGGCGAAGCGACTTCACGCGAGCTAAGCTCGCGTGAAGTATTCGAGCGTCGCTCCCGCCTCATACGCGAGATGCGCCGCTTCCTTGACGAGCACGGCTACATCGAAGTCGAAACGCCTATGCTCACGCCCCTCGCCACAGGCGCAGCCGCCAAGCCCTTTGAGACTTATCACAATGCCCTCGGCATCCCGCTCTACGCACGCATCGCCCCCGAACTCTACCTCAAGCGTCTCGTCGTCGGCGGCTTCGAGCGCGTCTATGAACTCAACCGCAACTTCAGAAACGAAGGCGTCTCCACGCGCCACAATCCCGAATTCACGATGCTTGAGTTTTACTGCGCTTACATGGATGTGAACGGGATGATGGATTTCTGCGAAGAGCTATTGCGGACGGCTGTGCTAAATGTGACCGGCAATGCTCACTTCCCGTTCGGTTCAGAAGAGATTATTTTTTCGCGCGGCTTCACGCGATTGACGTTTAAGGAATCAATCGCGCAGCACTGGACGCAAACGGCTTTCAGCGAAACTCTGAATCAAGAGGTCACAGTCGAGTGGCTGGAAGACCCTATTAACGTCTGCACGCTTGCAGCTTTTCTACGTAAATACCGCGCCCAAGATTTATCAGTCACAGACGAGGACTCGTCGGAGTTAGAGCAAGACATAGAATCTACAGAAGATTTGTGGCAAAGCGCGGAAGCAGATGCGCGCACGCTTGAATCTGCGAACGAATCTATGGAAGAAGCCGCCGCACACGCCATCGTAGAAATTTTTGAGCAAATCGTTGAGCCTTACCTTGTTCAACCTACATTCATCACGGAATTTCCGAAGCTTGTTTCACCACTCTCTAAGGCTTCGCCAGAAGACTCAACGATTGCTGAACGCTTCGAGCTTTACATCGCAGGGATGGAATGCGCCAACGGGTTTTCGGAGTTGAATGATCCGGTGGAGCAACGCGCGCGTTTTGAAGATCAGATGCAGCAGCGCGAGCGTGGCGATGAAGAGGCGATGGTGTTGGATGAGGATTACATCCGCGCGCTCTCTTACGGGATGCCGCCAGCCGCAGGCATCGGCATCGGCATTGACCGGCTCACGATGTTGATCACGGGCAAGCGTTCGATACGCGACGTGATTCTGTTTCCGCACATGCGGCCTGAGCGTAAAGCCGACGAGCAAACGGAAACGACAGGTGAGCAGGTGAAAGAATCTGACGACGCGTCTTCATCCGCATCCGGCAAAGCATGAACACGGAAGCCAGCATTTACGTCTGGAGCATCGGCTTTGCCACGGCGATAGCGTTGCTCCACCTGTTTCTGTATCTCTTTTACCCGCGTCAACGCGCCAATCTTTTCTTCAGCCTGCTGGCGTTTGCTATTGCCGTCAGAAGTTTTACGTCAGATGTCCTGCACACTTCGGATTACGGCTTAAGTGCTCCCTTAATCCGTGGTCTGATGTTTAACTATAGCGTGGCGCTGGCGGCGTTCTCTTTTGCTCTATTCCTCTACGCGGCTTTCGCTTTGCCAATCCCGAAACACTTCTGGATTGTTCTGGCCGCCTGGGCGCTCTTTGCAATCTGGCGCACGATTGACCCGTCGGTAACCAGAATTGTCTTGCTCCAATTAATCCTGCCCGTCTTTGTCATCATAGAGTCTTTGAGAATCATCATTCGCGCTTTAATCAGGAAACTGGACGGAGCATGGATTATAGGCTTAGGGGTTCTCCTCGTAGCCTTCGCACCGATGAAAGAAGCTTATGTGATGGTGACGCACGAGCAAGTTTCAGTGTTCTGGAACACGCTCATCAACCAGTTCGCAATCTGCGGCATCATCATCGCCAACTCCGTCTTCCTCGCGCGCAACTTCGCGCGCACGAATAAGAACTTGGAAGCGCAGCTCGTGCAGGTCAGAGAACTATCGGAACGCGAATTGGAGCATGTACGCACAGCCGCAGAGCTGCGCCTTCAAAATGAGCAGGAGCGTGCGCGCCTTGCGCTCGTCGAACAGGAGATGGCGCTCGCCGCGAGCATTCAACAGGAACTGTTTCCGCAAAAGATGCCGGACATCGCGGGCTATGATGTAGCCGCGCATTCACGTCCGGCGCGTGTCTGCGGCGGCGACTATTACGACGCGCTACCGGTTAGCAACAACGGCGGCGACAAGAGTTCTCATTATCTCTTCTGCGTGGCGGATGTTTCAGGCAAAGGCTTGCCTGCGGCATTGTTGATGAGCAACATGCAGGCCAGCCTCCGCGCTCTCGCAGGGCGTGCTGCGTCGCTTGTAGAACTTGCTACGCGCACGAGCGAGTTGCTTTATGCTGCTTCGCCTTCCAACAAGTTCGTCACCGCAATCCTACTTGAAATTGATCCGGCGACGGGCGCGGGCCGCTACGTCAATGCAGGACATAACGAGTGCATCCTGCTCAGGCAGGATGGCAACGAAAACGAGTTGTTGAAATCCACTGGCCTGCCCCTGGGAATGCTGCCCGGCTCTGCTTACGAAGAGTTGAGCTTTGAGATAAAGGCTGGCGACGTGCTGGCTCTTTATTCGGATGGCGTCACGGAAGCTTACGACAAAGACGAACAGGAATGGGGAGAGGCAAGATTGCTCGAATCTCTTTCGGCTGCTGCTGCCGAACCAGCTCAAAAAGTTGTGAGCAAAATTTTTGAGGAGATAGACCGCTTCGCAGACGGCACGCCGCAACATGACGACATCACGCTGCTCATCCTGAAGCCCACAGCGATTCAAGATAGTGTATAAGTGGTCCCGATGACTGCATTGTATTGGCTCACCTTAATTGCCGATGTCGTCTAATCCGATACGATATGGTATAGTCGGCGAGTTCAAAAAAATTAAATCTGCCGAAAAAATTTGATATTGCGTAAGGACCAATGCGCGGCATGGAATTTGTAAACGTCTATGCTTAAGGGAGGGTTAGAAATGAAATTAAATCAGTTGAAGAACAAAATCGGTGGAGCGTTACTGGCATTCTCCATCCTGTTCGGCGTCGGCGTTGCATCGAGTATGACAGCACAGGCGCAGCAGGACCGCAACGATCAATATCGTCGTGACCGCAACGACCGCAACCAGCAGGGTCGTGATGAGTATGGCCGCAATCGTCGCGGGCGCAAATGGGATCGCTACGGCACCTACGGCGGCTCTTTCCAGCTTCGACAGACAGCCTTGAACGCTGGCTACAACGAAGGCATCAAGAAAGGGCGCGATGATTACAAGCACAACCGTCAGTTTGATTTCCGCGACGAGAGCGCGTACCAGAAAGCGACCAAGGATTACAGCTCGAAACTAGGCAGCAGAGAGTTGTACCAACGCTATTACCGCGAGGGATTTGAGAACGGCTACAACGACGGCTGGAACGGGTACTAAAAAGCAAGGCAAAAGGTAAAGGGTAAAAGGCAAAAGTTAGGGGAAGCCAACCTTTTAATTATATCGCTCAACTTGAGCTTGTTAATTAAAAGTGGTTTCCCCTAACTTTTGCCTTTTTAATTTTTCCTTTTGCCTTTGCGCGCGTCGCGCGCTTCACCAAATCTGGCAGCGTTCGGCCACGCCGCGCACCATCGGGTCGCCTTCTTTGCATTGGAAGGCGGCGGCGAACTGCGGCATGTTTGAGAGCGGCCCGTTGACGCGGAAGCGCGCCAGAGGGTGCGGGTTTGTGTTGACCATCAGGCGCGCAAACTCCGGGCGATCATTCGTGGCCCAGACCTGCGCCCAACCAAGAAAGAAACGCTGTTCGGGCGTGAAGCCGTCAATCGGCTGCGGCGTCTGCTTGCCTTCCAGAGATTTCTTGAACGCGGCGTAAGCGACAGTCAATCCACCGAGGTCTGCGACGGATTCGCCAACGACAAGCTTGCCGTTTTGATGCAAGCCCTTCTCGACTTCAAACGCGTCAAACTGTTTGACGACACACTCCGTTCTTGAATTGAAGTTTTTCAAATCATCATCCGTCCACCAGTTTTTGAGATTGCCTTCCGAATCAAACTTCGCGCCCTGATCGTCAAAGCCGTGCGTCATCTCGTGGCCGATGACCGCGCCGATGCCGCCGTAGTTGATGGCATCGTCAGCCTTCGGGTCGAAGAAAGGTGGTTGCAGGATGCCTGCGGGAAACACAATCTCGTTGATCTGCGGGTTGTAGTAAGCGTTGACAGTGGGCGGCGACATGGCCCACTCCATCTTGTCAACGGGCCTGCCAATCTTGCGCAGGTCGCGCGTGAATTCAAAGCGGCGAGAGTTGAGAGCGTTTGAGACATAAGGCACACGCGAGATTTCAAGAGCCTCGTAGTTGCGCCAGGCGTCCGGGTAGCCAATCTTGCGTATGAAGGCGTTGAGCTTTGAGATGGCCTGCTTGCGCGTGTCCGCTCCCATCCAGCTCAAAGTCGAAAGATCGTCTTGCAGCGCGGCAATCAAATTCTTGACCATCTCGATAGAGCGAGCTTTCGCTTCGGGCGAGAAAGTCTTCTGCACATAAACCTGTCCGAGAGCTTCGCCGAGCGCGTTGTCCGTCGAAGCGACGCAACGCTTCCAGCGCGGCAGGTTCTCCGTTGTGCCCGTCAGGATGCGTCCTTTGAAGTTGAAATCTTCGTCAACGAATTTTGACGAGAGCGCAGAAGCGACGGAATTCAAGAGACGCCAGCGCAGATGCGTCTTCCAATCATCCAAAGAGACTGAGGCCAACTGCGCATCCAGACCCTTCAGGAAATCCGGCATCGCCACGTTAATCTCAGGATTGCCTTCGACGCCCACCGATTTGAAATAGTTTTTCCAGTCGAAGTGCGGCGTCAACTCCTGAAGCTGCGCCAGCGTCATCTTGTGATACGTGTTATCAGGGTCGCGCCGCTTCACTTTGTCCATAGAGACTTCGGCCAGCTTGGTCTCTATCGCCATCACTGTGTTGGCTTCCGAAGCAGCTTTCGCAGGCTCGTCTCCCATCAACTCGAACATCTTCGCCACGTGCTTCACATACTCCGCGCGGATGCTCTTTGATTTGTCATCCGTATTGAAATAATAGTCGCGGTCGGGCAGACTCAAGCCGCCCTGACGAATCTCCGCGATGACCTGCTTGGAGTTTTTGTAATCCTGATCCGAGCCGAAGACGAAGAGCGTGTTGACTCCTTCTGCGCTGAGACGCGCGACTTCCGTTTGCACGCCCTTGAGGTCTTTAATGCCGTTGATGCGCGCAAGCTCCTGTTCGAGCGGCTTAGTGCCTTCCGCATCAGCGCGCTGCTCGTCCATGCAGCTTGCATAGTAGTCGCCAATCTTCTGCTCGTTCGTTCCCTTCTTCGCCTTCGTATTCTTCGCGGCGTCTTCGAGAATCTCGCGCACGACCTTCTGGTTCATCTCGTCCAGCACGTCGAAGCGTCCCCATTCCGGGTAGGCCGCAGGGATTGGATTGTTCTTCATCCAGCCGCCGTTGGCGAACTGGTAGAAATCAGCGCAGGCGTTTGCGCTCTTGTCCAGACTCGAAACGTCGAAGCCGTGAACAGTGGTTTGAGCCAGAACTGTTTGGTTGAGAACGGAACGGTGCGATTTGAAAGCGGCGACTCCGATGAGCAGAGCCAGAGAGAGACTCAGAGTGATTCGTACAGATGATAGACGCATAGATACCTCACATGAGCAGTGGCCTTTTGGAAAAACTCTAGCAAGCCGGAAATATTATGGGAGACTGCGCGGTATCCTATCAACAAGCAGGTGATTTTCCTAGCAGACAACCTGCACTAGAGCAGGATGCACTTGAGTATAGGGAAAGAGCAGACGATTAACCGCAAAGGTCGCAAAGAAAACGCGCAGAGGCACGCCAAGCCTTTGCGCTCTTGGCGTGCCCTCTTTGCGACCTTTGCGGTTAAGCGTCTGCTCATTCCTTACACTCAACTGCATCCCGCTCTAAATGCAATTCATCTTACCGGTTTCATTTAGCGTCAGGTGGTGGAGCTTTGAGTATCCAGTATCTCTTTTCGCAGCTCATCTCCGTCTCGAAATACGAGTTGGTGATTGTGGCCGGAAGTTCGCTAGTCTGCGCGACAGGACAATTTTCAATTCGTCCCTCTCTCGCGCACTGCTCAAACTGAGCATATCTTTTTTTAACTTCCATGTCGTAACGGTATGCGCGCCCCCTGACCAAATCTGCAATCGCTGCCCGGGTATTGTTAGAGAAGTACAGATTAAAAAGCAGGACCGGAACACAGATCACATAAACGTATGACGGCAAGCTCTCCGTCTTGAGCCGGAGCTTCTCTTTCAGGTAATTAATCCAGACCACCAGACAGATAAACCAGCCGATCAAAAAAAAGAAGTACGCGGTATTAACCGTTCTATGTTGCCCCATCATTCCTGTGCTCCAGTAGGCCGGGAACAAGCCTAGAAAAATAATCAACAGCAGCAGGAGCGTAGGGATGAGCGGGTTGATGCGAAAAAACTTTGGGAGTGCGGCGTTGTCAGACAGCCCGGCGGCGATAGGAATGAAGAGGATTGTGCCGAGCAGGAATGAAATGTTGGAGAACCAGATTGACAGGAAACTGATTTCCTGCCGGAGAGACATTCCGAGAGAGAAAAGAAATCTGTTCCTGTTCGGAAAATAGCTGCTTCTGATCGCATTGCCGGGCGAGGAAAGTACGATGAAGGCACACGCGATAGTGAGTATGAAAAAGACCAGCCACATCCAACGCTCTGCGCTCTTCGCTACAAAAGTTTTGATAGTGATGGTGAAGACCAGCAGGGCGAAAATGACCATCGTCGTTTCCGTCGAACCGACGATGGCGACTATCAGTATGCAGCTCGACAAAAACATTAAGACACGAACGCCTTTCGTTTTCACGGACAGCTTTGTGGCGAGCGCGAAGAAGAAGAGGCAGAGAATGTTGCCGAGCTGGTAATAAAGGGTTGCTCCCATCCAGTAGTAGCCTTCTGTAATTTCCGGCATCTGGTTGCTGAAGAGGGCCGTGATAAAGCTCGCCAGAAGCAACCTGTCAACGAGAGCGAGGCCGGATTTGAAGAGAGCGTTGACTAAGCAGAAGACGGAAATAAGCGTTAATAAAATAATCAGCAGCGCGAGAATCTTGTAGGCCGTAAAGCTTCCGTAAACGAGAGGGTTCAAGGCGTAGAGCAGGTTGCCGAAATATTTTCCGGTCCAGGCGTTATAGGCATCTTTCCATGCTGCAAACGCTCCGAGCCTGAGCGTCTGTCCGGCAAAACAGAAATCGTCGTAAGCGGGATGAATGAAAGCTGTGAGAATCAAAAAAGGAATGTTTGAAAGAAGCAGGGCAACAGCAATCGCCTTCTTTAGCAAAGCCTCACTCTTCATCAGATTGTTAAGCAGCATGTCCGGTTAAGATATAAAAGCGAGTTGCGCCAGTCAATGAGATGATGAAGGGCTGTCCGTCGTCCGTCGTCCGTTGTCCGTTGTTTGTGATTGGCGAGTTGAATGCTTTAGATGAATCACTCAGGAAGCGTTACGCTCAAAACAACGGACCACTAGCCCCTGACAACGGACAGCTTTCCCTTCATCATTTCCTCTGTGGCACATCGCGGAGCCTTTTGTTAAACTTTCGTCGCGTCAGCGATGACTTGAATTTAGCCCGACGCTTTAGCGTCGGGAAACGCCAGCGTCACCCGCCCGTCGCGTCAGCGACGGTTGAGTCCCTGCTCACTCGTCGCTGACGCGACGAGTGAGCGTGTGGTGGCTCAATCCCGTGCGTTGAAACGCACGGCTAAACTCAAGCGGTCGCTCACGCGACTTCTGAGGCACGCTCTTAAAGAAAATTCCTGAAATGAAAATTTCGTCACGCGCCGTCAGGCAGATTATCCTTGAGCAGTCGAAGCGCGCGAATGTGGGCCATATCGGTTCGGCTCTCTCCGTGGCAGACATCATCGCCGCGCTCTACGAAGAGGTGCTGCGCGTCGCTGACCCTGACGATTCTGACCGGGACCGTTTCATACTCTCCAAAGGCCACGCCGCGCTCGCTCTTTATGCCGCGCTCTTTTTGAAAGGCTGGATGACGGAAGAAATGCTCAACACCTTCTGCGAGGACGCGAGCTTGCTGAGCGTGCATCCTGAGCGCAGCCTCAGAGGGGTTGACTTCAGCACAGGCTCGCTCGGTCACGGCCTCTCGATGGGCGCGGGAGCTGCGCTGGCGGCGCGCTTACAGGCTTCGGAGCGTCGCGTCTTCACGCTCGTCAGCGATGCGGAATGCAATGAAGGCTCTCTCTGGGAAGCCGTGATGTTCGCGGCGCATCACAGGCTTTCCAATCTCGTCGCCATCATTGATTTGAACGGGCAACAGGCGCTTGGCTACACAGATGAGGTTTTGTTACTCTCGCCGATGTCTGAGAAATGGCGCGCATTCGGCTGGGATGTGCATGAAGTTGACGGGCATGATCGTGTCGCTCTTGCGGAGACGATAGCGAAGCTCGATACGACGGACGGCCCGCCTCACGTGCTTGTTGCGCGCACAGTGTTTGGCAAAGGCGTCTCGTACATGGAGAGCCAGATCAAGTGGCACTACATGCCTGTGTCTGAAGAGGAATACAAACAGGCCATCGAGGAGATAGAAGCAACCCGATGAGACTCGCTTTCGCCCAGACGCTCGCAGAGCTTGCAGAGCGAGACTCGCGCGTTCTCTTGCTCACAGGCGACTTGGGCTACATGGCGCTGGATGCATTCGTGGAACAGTTTCCCGAACGCTTCTTTAACATGGGAGTCGCCGAGCAGAACATGGTCGGCGTGGCGACAGGGTTAGCAGAAGCAGGGTTTATTCCTTTCCTTTATTCCATCACCACTTTCGCATCGCTTCGCCCTTACGAATTCATCCGCAATGGTCCAATACTTCACCGTCTGCCTGTGCGCATCGTCGGCGTCGGCGGAGGATTCGAGTACGGGCACGCTGGACCAACTCACTACGGGCTTGAAGACGTAGGTGTGATGCGTTTGCAACCGGGCATCACGCTGGTTGCGCCAGCCGATCACGAACAGACGCGCGCCGCGCTGCTTGAGACGTGGGACATTGCTGGTCCTGTTTACTATCGTCTCGGCAAAGATGACAAGACTACTGTGCCCGGACTCAACGGGCGTTTCAGTCTCGGACGAGCGCAAACGATTCGTGAGGGCGCAGACCTTCTGATGATTTCGATGGGCAGCATCTCTGCTGAAGTCGCAGACGCGGCGAGCGCGCTCGCAGACGAAGGCATCAACGCAACCGTGATGGTTGTTGCCAGCCTCACGCCTGCGCCCGTTGACGATCTTGCAGACGCGCTCTCGCGCTTTTCCGTCGCGCTCACTGTCGAAGCGCATTATCTGACAGGCGGCGTGGGTTCGCTGGTGTCGGAAGTCGTGGCCGAGCGCGGCTTGAATTGCCGCGTGGTGCGTTGC
>JBAWGU010000091.1:0-3443 GCA_049593215.1 Pyrinomonadaceae bacterium | reverse complement strand
CCTCATCCCTCATCCCTCATCCCTTAATATATTTCCGCCAGCACTTCGCCGCCGACGTTTTCGCGGCGTGCAGTCTTGCCGCTCATCAGGCCGCGCGAGGTCGAGACGATGTTGATGCCGTAGCCGCCAAGCACGCGCGGTATCTCGCCCGCGCCCATATAGACGCGACGACCAGGCCGCGACACTCTCTGCAAGTACGTGATCGAGCTTGTGCCGCGCGCATCGTAGCGCAGAAATATTCTAATGTTGCGCTTGACGCCCTCGCCCTTGATGACGAAGTTGTTGATGTAGCCCTCTTCCTTCAGAATGCGGGCAATCTCAAGTTTCAATTTCGAGGCCGGTATATCCACGCGCGAGTGCTTCGCAGCGATAGCGTTGCGAATGCGCGCCAACATGTCGGCAATAGGATCAGTCATTTACTCAACTCCAAAAAGATGTCCGTTGTCCGTCGTCCGTTGTCAGTTGTTTTCGCTTCGCCTGTCTTGAGCGTTTGACGTTCATCACGCCCCTTGACAGACACAAACAACGGACAACTGACTACTGACAAATTACCAGCTTGATTTCACGACGCCGGGAATCTGTCCTTGCAGCGCGAGTTCGCGGAAGCAGATGCGGCAGAGGTTAAACTTTCTCAGGTAGCCACGTGGCCGTCCGCAACGCTTGCAGCGCGTGTAGGCGCGTACAGAGAACTTCGGTTTCCGGTTCGCTTTTGCGATCAGTGATTTCTTTGCCATATAACCTCAGTGACAGGTGATAGGTGGTGGGTGATGGGAAAGAGCTTTTCTCTTATCACCTATCACCTTTTACCCATCACCGCTTTACTGTCTAAAAGGCATTCCCAACGCTTTCAAAAGCGCGCGTGCCTGTTCGTCGTCGCGCGCGGTGGTGACGATGGAGATGTTCATGCCGCGCGTCTTGTCCACTTTGTTGAAATCAATTTCGGGGAAGATCAACTGCTCGCGTATGCCGAGCGTGTAGTTGCCGCGCCCGTCGAAAGCCTTTGGCGAGACGCCGCGAAAATCCCTCACGCGCGGCAGAGCCACAGAGACCAGACGGTCTAGGAACTCGTACATGCGGTCGCCGCGCAGCGTCACCATCGTGCCAATCGGCATTCCCTGACGCAGCTTGAACGATGCGATGGATTTCTTCGCCTTCGTGATGACGGGCTTCTGTCCGGTGATGACGCGAATCTCGTCCGCCGCAGTGTCTAAGACTTTGGCGTTGGCAATCGCTTCGCCCATGCCCATGTTGATGACGATCTTTTCCAGACGCGGAATCGCCATCGGGTTCTTGATGCCAAACTCTTTCGAGATGGCGGGCGCAATCTCTTTCTGATAACGCTCTTTTAATCTTGCTGCCATGATATTTATTTACTCATTGATTCATTGACTCATTGATTCATTGAGCAAATGAATCAATGAGTCAATCGGTCTATTTTTCCAAAGACTGCCCGCTCGCCGACGCGACGCGTATCTTCGTCCGGTTCTCGCCTTCGCCCTCGATTTGATACTTCGCGCGCGTAGGCTTGCCTGACTGCGGGTCAATCAACTGCACATTGGAAATATCAATCCAAGCTTCCTTATCAATAATTCCGCCGCCGCGATTGCTGGCAGGGTTGGCTTTCTGGTGCTTCTTAACAATCCCTGCGCCTTCAACTTTAACTTTTCCGTTGACAGGCGAGACTTCAAGCACGCGGCCACGCACAGGAGTTCTTTTGCCGTTCTTGTCATAGGTCGCATATCCCCGACCCGCGACGACTTGAACCATGTCGCCCTTCTTAATCTTGCTACGCTTCGTTCCCTTGTTCATCTCTTAAATCACCTCCGGCGCGAGCGAAACGATCTTCATAAAGTTCTTGTCGCGCAACTCGCGCGCGACGGGACCAAAGACGCGCGTGCCAATCGGTGTGCCGTCATCTTTAATGAGCACCGCCGCGTTCTGATCGAAACGAATGTAGGTGCCATCCTTGCGGCGCACCTCTTTGCGCGTGCGCACGATGACGGCGTTCTGCACAGTTCCCTTCTTGATCGTGCCATCCGGCGAAGCCTCTTTCACAGTCACCTTGATCCTGTCGCCAAGACTCGCAATCTTTCCCGTCGAGCCGCCAATCGGCATAATCATCTCAACGCGCCGCGCTCCCGAATTATCAGCCACCTCCAGAGAGGTCTGCATCTGAATCATTGTTGCTCACTCCGTTCGCAGTTTTCAGTTTTTAGTTTTCGGTTTTCAGTGAAAAGCTTTTCGCTCGCTTCTGAAAACTGAAAACTTAAAACCGAAAGCTATTTTGCTGCCTTCTGTACTATCTCGACGACGCGCCAGCGTTTGCGTGCTGAGAGCGGGCGTGTCTCGACGATACGCACCTTGTCGCCAATGGTTGCGCCCACTTCATCATGCGCCATGAACTTTGATGTGCGGCGCACGTAACGACGATACTTCGGATGAAGCACGAGGCGATCAACTCTGACAACAACGGTCTTCTGCATCTTATCCGAAGCGACGATGCCGACCTTCTGCGCGCGATTGCCGCGCTTTCCGGCTTCTGTTCCCTGCGCATTGCCCGGCTGCGAGTCAACATTCGGCGCAACGTCGTGCGCGAGCATCTCGCCCGTCGTAGTGCTTTCCGCCACTTCAGCGTCAGACGACTCAGGCTTCACGTCTTCTTGATTCTCTTCTGCCATTTTCTTCCTCTTACTAACCTTGCAGCTCGCGCTGGCGAATCATGGTTTGAATGCGCGCGAGCGTCTTCTTCTCCTGGCGTATGCGCTTGATTGCGTCAACTTCGCCGAGAGCCAATTTGAAATTCAAACGAAAGAGCGACTCTTTCAAACGCGCAGCTTCCTGCTGCAAATCTTCGTCCGCAGTGTCTTTCAGGCGATCAACCTCTTCGCGTCTCTTAGCCATCTTTATATCGCGCCTCCTTCTTGCTCCGCGCGCGTCACAAACTTCGTCTTAATCGGAAGCTTCTGCGCTGCCAGCTTCAGAGCCTCACGCGCGATAGTTTCCGAGACGCCTTCAATCTCATAAAGGATGCGGCCCGGCTTCACCACTGCAACCCAGTATTCCGGTGCGCCCTTACCTTTGCCCATACGCGTTTCCGCAGGCTTCTTGGTGATAGGCTTGTCAGGAAACATGCGAATCCAGATTTTTCCGCCGCGCTTGATGTGGCGCGTCATAGCAATACGCGCGGCCTCAATCTGGCGATCCGTAATCCACGCAGGCTCTAAGCATTTCAACCCGTACTCACCGAAGCTGATCTCCGCGCCCCTGTTCGCCTTGCCCGTCATGCGCCCCTTCATCTGCTTCCGGTGCTTAACTTTTTTCGGCATCAACATGATGACAACCTCTGTCCTTAGTCCGTTGTCCGTTGTTAATCTTTAGCACGCTGCTCGTCTCTTAAAACCAACGGACAACGGGCCACTGACAACGGACAGCTTTTATGATCT
>JBAWGU010000090.1:0-2708 GCA_049593215.1 Pyrinomonadaceae bacterium | reverse complement strand
GCCTTTCTTCAGTCTTGCGCGAGTTGGTCTTGGGTTGTATATTTTTTTGAGCCTCGTATTAATAATTCAATCAACTTGTTTGAGAGGAGTTCTCCTTTATGCCACAACGGCCAAAGATTGCTAATGACATGCTTGAGTTGATCGGCTACACGCCGCTCGTTCGTCTTAATCGCATCCCTTATCCGAACTCTGCGGAGATGCTTGCGAAGCTCGAATCACAGAACCCTATGGACTCTGTTAAAGATCGCATCGGCGCGGCGATGATCGAAGCGGCGGAGCGTGAAGGCAAGATAAAGGCGGGCGAGACTCTGATTATCGAGCCGACCTCCGGCAACACAGGCATCGCGCTCGCCTTCGCCGCGACGGTCAAAGGCTACAAGCTCATCGTCACGATGCCTGAGACGGTGACGATGGAGCGACGGCGCGTGCTCACGTCTCTCGGCGCAGAAGTTGTTTTGACGCCGGGCGCGGAAGGGATGAAAGGCGCGATTAAAAAAGCCGCAGACCTGACGGAAGAGAATCCGAACAGTTGGACGCCGGGGCAGTTTGAGAATCCTGCGAACCCTGAAGTGCATCGCCGCACGACTGCCGAAGAAATCTGGGAAGACACAGACGGGCAGATTGATGCTTTCGTCTCCGGCGTCGGCACGGGCGGAACAATCGCAGGCGTCGGACAGATTTTGAAAGAACGCACAGATGGGCGCGTGAGAGTTATCGCCGTCGAGCCAGCCTCGTCGCCTGTGCTTTCAGGCGGCGAACCCGGCCCGAACAAGATTCAGGGCATTGGCGCAGGCTTCGTGCCGCGCAACTATGACCCTTCGGTTGTGGATCAGGTTATCACTGTTGAGTACAACGATTCTCTTGAGATGGCGCGTCGCCTCGCGCGTGAAGAAGGAATCTTCTGCGGCATCTCTTCGGGCGCAATCACGTGGGCCGCGCGCAATGTCGCTCAAGAGTTGGGCGCAGGCAAACGCCTCGTCTCGATCATCTGCGACTTTGGCGAGCGCTATCTCTCGCACGAGTTGTTTGCGACGGGCGAAGGTTGATTTAAGATTTGAAACGAAGGACCAATCGCAGAGGCGATGCGCGCTCTTATTTCTAAGCTTTAGGAGCAAGCATCGCCTCGCGCTGTTTTTGATGAACGACAAAAAAACTCTCATCTGTGTTCCTGTTTGCGAGCGGCGCGCGTCCGCTTTGCCGGAAGCAATCATGCGAGCGGCGCAGTTCGCAGACGTGATTGAGCTACGATTGGATTATATGTTGGCGGCGGACATTGCCGTGGCGTTGAATCATCTTGATAGTCTGACGAGTGCAAACAGAGCTTCTTTCATCTTCACCTTTCGTCCATCGGAACAGGGCGGGCGACAAGCTCTGAGCCTCTCCGAGCGCATAGGTTTCTGGAATAACCTCTGGCGCGGACTAAGAGAAAGTCACGGGCGTGCGCCTGCCTTCGCAGACATTGAGCTTGATTTGCTCGAATGCGAAGATGCGGCAGAGTTGAAAACAGAAATTCCGGAAGAGACGCGCGTGATCTGTTCATATCACGATTTCAAAGGCGATGCCGCAAACCTCGAAGCAATTTACGAGCGCATGAAGAAGACGCGCGCAGGCGTGTTCAAGATCGCCGTCAGCGCGCGTGACATTACGGACTGCATCCCTGTGCTTCAACTGCTGGAACGCGCCCGCAGCGAGCGTCTTGAGATGATTGCTGTCGCAATGGGCGAGGCGGGAATTTTGACGCGCATTCTTGGACCATCGCGCGGCTCTTTTCTCACTTACGCTTCGATGGATGCAGCGCATCAGACCGCGCCGGGACAGATTAGCGCGCGAGAGTTGCGCGACCTTTATCGCGTGCGTGAGATTAATGAGCAGACGCAGATTATGGGTTTGATGGGTTCGCCGGTCGCGCATTCATTTTCGCCGCAGATGCACAACAGGGCGTTCCAAGCGTGCGGCCTCGACGCTGTTTACATACCCTTTGAAGTTCGCAACGCGCGCGCGTTTTTGAGTCGCATGGTTCACCCGCGCACGCGTGAGCTGGATTGGAACCTGCGCGGTTTGAGCGTCACTGCGCCGCACAAGATCAGCATCATGGAGCAACTCGATTGGGTTGAGCTTTCGGCGAAAGAGATTGGCGCGGTCAACACTATCTTTGTGCAGGACGAGATGCTTTGCGGCTACAACACGGATGCTTCAGGGTTTCTCGCGCCGCTCAGAGAGAAGGTTGAGAGTTTGAGCAATCTGCGCGTCGCTCTTATCGGCGCAGGCGGCGCGGCCCGCTCTGCGCTCTGGGCATTGCAAAGAGAGGGAGCAAACTTGACGCTGTTCGCGCGCGATGTTGAGAAAGCGCAGCCACTCGCAGAGCAGTTCGATGCGCGCTGTGAGAAACTCGAAGGCGCAAGCTTCGCCGGTTTCGATGTGGTGGTTAATGCGACGCCGCTCGGCACACGCGGACAGGTGGAAGACGAGACGCCTGCTGTCGCAAGCCAGCTTCGCGGCGCGCGTATCGCCTACGACCTCGTTTACAATCCGCCTGTCACGCGCTTCATGCGCGAAGCGCAACACGCAGGCTGCGAGACCATCGGCGGTCTCAACATGCTCGTTGCACAGGCAGCCGAACAATTCAAGCTCTGGACCAGCATAAATGCTCCGGTAGAAATTATGCGAGAAGCGATAAAAGAGGTGATGAGTGATGAGTGATGAGTGAT
>JBAWGU010000089.1:0-2528 GCA_049593215.1 Pyrinomonadaceae bacterium | reverse complement strand
CAATCTTCCCGTGCGCGCCCGGCTCTATGATGGCTTTGTGCGCGCGAGGCGCGTCCGCGAGCGGCATCTCCTGACCGACGATGGGCCGCAGCGTGCCGTTCTCAAGTCCTGCGACCAGCGCCGCGTGAATGCTCTTTAGCTCCTGCGGGGTCGCGTTGTTCAGAGACATCCCGTGTATGCTCGCGTCTCTTCCCATCGTCGCGCGCGGGTCAATCTCAACCGTCCCGCGACTCCCTATCACGACAACGCGGCCACGCGGCGCAAGCACGTTCAGGTCTTTTCCCAGATTTACGTTAGCCAGCATCTCAAGAATCAAGTCAACGCCGCGCCCGCCCGTGAGGCTTACGAGTTGGTCCAAATAATCTGCGGCATGGTGGTCCAAAACATGATGCGCGCCCTGCTCTTTGACTTCGTTGCGCCCCTCGTCCGTCCCGCCTGTGCCGATGACTGTGAGACCTGCCGCGCGAGCAATCTGCACCGCAGCGAGTCCGACACCGCCGCTCGCGCCGTGGACCAGCACAGTCTCTCCCGCGAGAGCGTGCGCGCGAAAGAAGAGCGCGTAATACGCCGTGCCGTAAGGGACAAAGACGCCCGCTCCCTGCGCGAACGAGATGTGGGAAGGAATCTTGTGAACTTGAGACTCATCGCTCAGAGCCAATTCCGCGTATGCGCCCGTCGCTGTCCCTGCAACATAAACTCTGTCGCCGACGCTCACACCTTTAACGCCTTCGCCGACCGCTTCGACTAAGCCCGCCGCATCCGTTCCCGGCGTGTAAGGCATGGGCGGCTTGATTGGATAGATTCCTGAACGTATGTATGTGTCAACAGGATTGACCCCGACAGCGCGCACGCGCACAAGCACCTGTCCGGCTCCGGCCTGCGGGTCAGGCACATCTTCCAGGCGCATGACCTCCGGCCCACCCGTCTCATTGACCCTGATGGCTTTCATCTTTTCTCCTTAAAAAATGTCAGTAGTCCGTTGTCAGTTGTCAGTTGTTTTGAGTGCTGCTCATAATGAACCCTAAAGAAAAAGATTCGACTCAGCAGCCACAAACAACGGACAACGGACCACTGACAACGGACTACTGACAACGGACAGCCTTTCAAACGCTGGCTGCGCTGATATGCTTGTCAATCAAACGTGTGAGCGCCTCTTTGTTTGTCGCTCCGACGATGCGCTCCTCTTCCTTGCCGCCCTTGAAAAGAATCAGCGTCGGGATGCCTTTAATGCCGTAACGCTGCGAGACGGTTGGGTTATCATCCACATTGAGCTTGGCGACGCTTGCGTTGCCAGCATACTTTTCCGCCACCGCTTCAACTACGGGAGCAATCATTCTGCACGGCGCACACCACGCGGCCCAGAAATCTACAAGCACGGGCTTGTCCGATTGCAAAACGTCCTTTTCAAAACCGCTGTCGCTTGTTTCCAAAACATGTTCACTCATAATCTTCTCCTCAAATTTCCTTTCTTAGTTACTTTCTTCTCTCCTTGACTCTTCCGGCATAACATCGAGCGTGATCTTCTCCGTGCGGCGTATAACGACGAGCGGTGTCTTGATGCCAACGCGCGCGTCCGTCAAAAGTTTATGCAGGTCGTCAATGCCTGCAATCGGCTGGTCGTCAAAGTTGATGATGACATCACCTTCGAGCATCCCGGCCTTTCGCGCAGGACTGTTCTCTTCAAACGAGACCACGAGAATGCCGCTTTCCACAGGCAGGTTGTAATAGCGCACGATGCGGCGCGGCAAAGGCACGTTCTGTCCGGCGAGACCTATAAAGCTGCGGCTGATCTTTCCGTCGCGTATCAAACGCGCGGCAACAAACTTTGCCGTGTCAATCGAAGTCGCAAAGCAGATGCCCTGCGCCGGACGTATGATGGCTGTGTTGACTCCGATGACGCTGCCGCTCGAAGTGACAAGCGGCCCGCCACTGTTGCCCGGATTGAGCGCGGCGTCCGTCTGAATCACACCGTCCATCAAACGCCCCGACTGCGCTCTTAATGAACGGCCAAGCGCGCTCACCACTCCCGCCGTCACAGTGCATTGAAACCCGAAAGGGTTGCCGATGGCGATGACAAGTTGGCCCACACGGATTGATCTGGAATCGCCCAGATGCGCAGGCACAAGATTGTGCGAGTTGATCCGTAGAACAGCGAGGTCTGTGTCAGGGTCGTCGCCTATAAACTGCGCTTCAGAGCGTCTTCCGTCCGCGAGCGTCACTTCAAGACGAGTCGCGCCGTGAACGACGTGGCTGTTCGTCAAGATGAAGCCGTCCGGCGTGAAAATAAAGCCGGAGCCGCTCCCACGCGCTTCCCCACTGAAACGCGGACTGTTGCGGCGTCTCTCAGGCACATGATAATGCGCATCAATGTTGACGACGGAAGAGCTGACGCGCTCAGCCGCGCTGATGACCGCGCGCGAGTAGGCGTCCAACAATTCTTCGCCGGAATCCATCAACGCCGTAGCGTTGCCGCGCGCACTCTCCGACTCGAAATTTTCTCCCGTGATCAATTCAATCTCAGCACGCAT
>JBAWGU010000088.1:0-3097 GCA_049593215.1 Pyrinomonadaceae bacterium | reverse complement strand
AAGGGGTGGAGATGGTGATGCCGGGGGATAATGTGGCGATGGAGATAGAACTCATCACACCGATAGCGATGGAGAAGGGATTGCGGTTTGCTATCAGAGAAGGTGGACGGACAGTTGGAGCAGGCACTATCTCTGAAGTCGTTGAATAGCCACAGGCATTCACACTGAGTTGAAATAATTATGCTGAACGAAAAAATCAGAATCAGACTCAAAGCTTACGATCATCGCGTGCTGGATCAATCCACCACGGAGATTGTCGAAACGGCAAAGAGAACGGGCGCGCGTGTCGCTGGCCCGATTCCGCTTCCCACTTTGAAAAACAAGTGGACGGTGCTTCGCTCGCCGCACGTTGATAAGAAATCGCGCGAGCAGTTTGAGATCAGAACGCACAAGCGTCTGATGGATATTCTGGACCCGACGCCGCAGACCGTGGACGCGCTGATGAAGCTGGACCTTCCCGCAGGCGTTGACGTTGAGATTAAAGCGTTCGGCAGACAGTAAAGGCAAGTTTTCAGTTTTCAGTTTTTAGTTTTCAGCCTTTGGCTGACGACTGAAAACTGAAAACCGTAAACTGAAAACTGAGGTTTTGTGATGGTTAATGGAATCATCGGTAAGAAGATTGGCATGACGCAGTTGTTTGCGGAGGATGGCACGGTCACGCCTGTGACGGTCATCAAGGCCGGTCCGTGCGTGGTCGTGCAGAAAAAGAGCGCCGCAGGACGCGACGGTTACAACGCGGTGCAGCTTGGTCTGGTGGAAGACAAGCCGGTCAAGCTCAAGAACGTGAACAAGCCCATGCGCGGCCACTTCGAGAAGACCGGCGGGGGCGTGCCTCCGACGCGCATCTTGAAAGAGTTTCGTCTGGAAGATTCTGCGGATGCGACAAACGTGGGCGACAAAATTCTCGTTGACCAGTTCAACGACGGAGACGCCATTGAAGTGATTGGGCGTTCAAAGGGACGCGGCTTTGCGGGCACTATCAAGCGGCATCACTTCCATCGTGGCCCTGAATCGCATGGCTCTATGAACGTGCGTGCGCCGGGTTCTATCGGAGCATCTGCGTATCCTTCGCGGGTTATCAAGGGCACGCGCTCTTCGGGACACATGGGCGATGTGCGCATCACGGTGAAAGGTTTGACCGTCGCGCGCGTGGATGTTGAGAACAATCTGCTCATGGTGCGCGGCGCAGTGCCGGGCGCGCAGGGCAGCGTTGTCATTATTAAGAAAGCGAAATAGTTTTCGGTTTTAAGTTTTAAGTTTTCGGAAGCGAGCGAAAAGCTTTTCACTGAAAACTGAAAACCGGAAACTGAAAACTGCGAACGGAGTGAGTGGTTATGCCTACCGTTAAGGTGCGCAATTTGAAGAACGAAGAGGTCGGCGATTTCGAGTTGTCCGACGCGGTGTTTGGCGCGGAGATGAACGAAGCTTTGGTTCACGCTGCCGTGCGAAACTTCATGGCGAATCGTCGTGCAGGCACAGTCGGCACGAAGACGCGCGGCGATGCTTCGGGGTCTGGCCGCAAGCTCTGGAAGCAGAAGGGAACGGGGCGCGCACGTATCGCGTCTTTGCGTTCTCCTCTGTGGAAGGGCGGCGGCAACGCGCATGGACCACAGGCGCGCGACTGGTCCTATAACATGCCGAAGAAGATGAGGCGCGGCGCTCTGCGCTCTGCTTTGTCTGAGAGGCTGCGTGAGGGCAACCTGATTGTGCTGGACAGTTTCACGCTCGGCGAGGCGAAGACGAAATCGTTTGTCGAAGCGATTCGCACAATCGGGCTGAGCGATGGCAAGACTCTGATTGTTGATTCGCTTGAGAATGAAAACTTGCTTCGCGCATCGCGCAACGTGAAGAGCGCGAAGGTCGTTAATAGCTTCGGCCTTAACATCTACGATCTGCTCTATCACGAAAAGCTTGTGCTTTCGCGCGCGGCTGCCGAAGAGTTGGCGCAGCTTCTCGATCCGAAGAAGGCGAACGCCGAAGAAGTTGATAACGCCGAAGTTGATAACACGGAAGAGACGAACGAGAGCGCAGAGGAGGCGGCATAAGAGATGAGAACGGTTTGGGACATCATCAAGTCGCCGGTGATTACGGAGAAGGCTCTGGTCGCCAAAGAAGAGTCGCAGGACGGTCGCCAGCTTTTGACCTTCCGCGTTGATCGTCACGCGACGAAGCCTGAAATTAAATCAGCAGTCGAAACGATTTTTCAGGTCAAGGTGGATCAGGTTCGCACGATCAACTACATGGGCAAGACCGCGCGACGCGGACGCTACGAAGGCCGCAAGCCTTCCTGGAAGAAAGCCTACGTCACTTTGAAGCAGGGCGAGAAGCCGCTCGATTACGGCGAAGCAATCTAAAAGCGGGGGATAGGGGTTAGGGATTAGGGGTTAGATAAAACGACCCTAACCCCCAGCCCCTGACCCCCAACTCCTAAAAGTTATGGGCATCAAGAAACTTACACCGACATCACCGGCGCGACGCTATCAGACATATTTGACGCGCGACGAGTTGACCGTAGGCGCGGAGCCTGAGAAGTCTCTGCTTGAGGCGAAGAAGCGCATTTCGGGGCGCAACAATGATGGGCGCATCACTGTGCGTCGTCGCGGCGGCGGCCACAAGCGTTTCTATCGCATCGTTGATTTCAAGCGCGACAAATCGGGCGTGCCGGGCCGCGTCACGCAGATCGAGTATGACCCGAATCGCTCGGCGCACATCGCGCTCATCACTTATCTTGACGGCGAGAAGCGTTACATCCTTTCGCCTGTCGGATTGGAAGTCGGGAAGACCGTGATGAGCGGGGCTGAGGCGGACATCTTGCCGGGTAATGCTCTGCCGATTCGCAACATTCCTCTGGGCACGCAGATTCATAACATTGAGCTGCGCCCCGGCAAAGGCGGGCAGATGGCACGCTCTGCGGGAGCGTTCGCGCAGTTGGTTGCTAAGGAAGGCGACTACGCGCAACTGCGTATGCCTTCGGGCGAAGTTCGCAGAGTTCCTGTGGTGTGCATGGCGACCGTTGGACAGGTTGGAAACGTGGAGCATGAAAATGTTTCTTACGGCAAGGCCGGACGCTCGCGCTGGAAGGGCATACGCCCGCACG
>JBAWGU010000087.1:0-3783 GCA_049593215.1 Pyrinomonadaceae bacterium | reverse complement strand
CGCCAGATAAGCTCGGTCGCTTCTCCCCTGTTATCTTTCTCAAAGATGATCTCATCCCAGAACACCCTGTCGAAAAATCTCACATCCGATTGCGGCAGCAGTGTCACGCTGGCTCCTGTGCTGAGAGCCATGTTGAGTTGGCCGTCTCTCTTTTCGATGCTGGCAATCGCGCCGGGAACGAAATAGTCCGGGCCAAACTTGTAGCGTCCAACCAGAGGCTCTAAAACTTTCTCATCCAATTTCACAGGCTTCATGAGCGACGGAATCTTATATGGCTCGCCAAACACCATCGCCGCCAGATCGTTAGCGATGGGCGATGCTGTCGGCGCATAGTTGTTGCCGAGCACGATGATACAGACATCATCATCCACGTATCGCTGTATCTCTGTCGTAAAGCCCGGACTCCTTCCGCCCATCCTGAAGACTCTGCGATTCGCCTGTTTTCCTATAAACCACCCGTAGCCTACGGAAGCCGCCGCGTGCGCCGTAAAGATTTGGTCCACGCTGCTCTTCTTCAAAATCTTTTCCGTGTAGAGCGCCCTGTCCCACCTGTACATATCCTCGACCGTGGTATAGACAGAGCCGTTGCCTGTCTTAATCGTCCAGTCGAGATAAGGAACGTTCTCAAGATCGCTCAAGCCTGCGGGCACATATCCGTTTGCGCGATTAACAATTAAAGCTTCTGCGCGAGCGTCATGCGCGGTCTCTTTCATGCCGAGCGGCTCAAAGATGTTCTCTTTCAGAAAGTCTCCATAGCTCTTGCCCGAAACTTTCTCGATGATAAGGGCAAGCACGTTATAGTTTGAGTTGCTGTAGCGATACTTTTCTCCCGGGCTGAAATCCAGAGGCTTATGCTTGAACATCTCTACAAGCTGCTGCGTCGTGTGCGGAAATCTGGACTCTCTATCATACTCAGAAAAGTTGTTGACGTTCGGGATGCCAGACATGTGCGCCAGCAGATGATGAAGGGTGATCTTATCGCCGTTCGGATAATCTGGAATGTACTTGCTCAGAGCATCGTTGACGTTCAAGCGTCCGCGCTCCTGCAAAATCATAATCGCGGCGGCGGTAAAAGGCTTTGACACCGAAGCCAGATGAAACTTTGTCTGCGGCGTGTTCGGCACATTAAGCTCATAATTAGCCAGCCCGTAGCCTTTGCTCAAGAGCACCTTTCCGCCCCGCGCAATCAGAATCGCTCCGCTAAAGCCTTTGACATCGAGATAAGGTTTTATGTAAGCGTCAACCTTTGCTTCAAGCTCTCTGCTGTTTTGTGCGCCGCTCTTTTGAAGAGTTGTCTGCCCCGTGCCGGAAGTTGTCAGGACAAGCGAAGAGAGGACGAGCGCGTAGATTAGTTTCTTCATTCTCAAGATTACCTCTGCCTCTTTGATAACAACGTGCAGAGAATCTTACCCATCTCTCTTGAGAAGTGTCTTGTCTGAAATAAACTTTTGGGTATGAGATTAGCGGCGACGCACAACTTTGCGGAATTCCGTTGGCGTCATTCCCGTGACGCGCTTGAAGGAGCGTGAAAAGTGCGTGTGATCTGCAAAGCCGGACGAGAGTGCAATCTCTACCAGTGGCTCATCCGATTGAGAGATTCTCTCCCGCGCGTAATCAACGCGAAGCTTGCGTATGTATTCGCCTGTCGTGCAACGCTCGAACCGGCGAAACTCGCGCGCCAGGTGAACCGGATGAACGCCGACCGCCCCTGCCAGCTCATCCAGAGAAGGCGGATGAGAAAAACTCGCTTCCAGTATCTCTCTCGCACGGTTGAGCCATTTCGGAGAGCGACGTTCTCTTAAACTGTCACGGCTGCGCAATGTCCCGACGATCAACTCAAGGGCCATGCCTTCCAGAGCCAGAGCCGAGAGCCTGTCCATCTCCGTAAATTCCCTGTAGAGCTTCGCCGCCAGCCAGCTACGCGACGCTAAATCCGGCGCGACCGCATCCGTCCTGAACGCGCCGTAATCTCTGATGCTGTTTGCGCGCCACGGCTCAAGCTCAATCAGAAAATGGCGACCCGTCGTGTGATGCTCTTCCGCATGAGCCGTATCAGGCGGATAAAAGATGAGCGCACGCGGCCTTCGCTCCTCAATCTTCCCGCCGACGATCTCCGCGTAGCTGCCCTCTAACACAAAACAGAAATGCGCCAGCTCATGCGAGTGACATGGAAGCGCGCGCTCACGTCCATAAGACTTCTCCGTAAAGCGAAATCCCGACACACTTGCGCTCTTTGAAGTCGCGCCATAAAAAGTGCCTGCCTCAAGCTTCAACGCGAATCATCCTCCTCTGCACTCAATCGGTAAGCTGAACTTAAAGACACTGCTGCACCGAAACTCCATCCGAGCTTATCCATATGTGGAACACCGCAGGCTCAGGCTTTGTGGCACATTTTGCGAACCTGCCTTTTTCAGATTTTCCGATTTACGACGTGAGCTATCTCTTAAATACTAAGCGAGCATTCGCGCCAGTTGCCGGATTGAGCCGAGATGATAAGCAGTGTGTGCGATGATAGCCATTCCTCCGCCGATGGATTTGTCATCCCAACTCTCAACAGCCTTAAAATCATCTGTGATGGTCCTGTACGCGCCGCGCAACTCTTCTCTGAGCGCATCCCATTCGGATGGATTGACCGTCTGCTTTAACCAACTCTGCTTCCAATCAATCTTCTCCAGAGGCCCGTGCATGTACTGGTAAAGCGCCATCAGGTAAAACCTCAGATGCTCGCAATGCGCCGCGATTGTCGGTGAACCGGGCTTAACCGAACGTGAGGCCACTTCTGCCGTCATGCTCTCAATCGTCTGAAGCAGCCCTCCGCCCTGGTCCAGATAAACACTCGCCGTCTGAGGCGGCGGGCCTTCAAAGGTCTCTTTAAGCAGTGTGAAAAAGTTGCTGGCGTAATCTTCCTGAGCTATTGTTTCCATACTCACTCCTACTTGAGCACATCGCTAATAAATCTGTGTGATGCAGCACATCGGAATCCCTCTGCGCCGCCAACATCAAGACAGTCTCTACATCGGATATGCCTGTAATTTTTTTCAGCTTATGCTGTAACCAACACTATTACAATCGTGAATATGTCAGCCCTGTCTGTCCTTGATATTTGCCGCCGCGATCTTCGTAGGAGACATCGCAGTCCTCGTCGGATTCAAAGAAGATGACTTGCCCGATGCCTTCGTTGACATAGACGCGCAGGGGCAGGTCTGCGAGGTTGCCGAGTTCGATGACGAGGCGGCCTGTCCAGCCAGCTTCGAGCGGCGTGGTGTTGACGATGAGTCCGGCGCGCGCGTATGTGGATTTTCCCATACAGATGGCTGTGACGTTGCGCGGCATCTTGAAGGTTTCAATCGTGACGCCGAGCGCGTAAGAGTGTGGCGGCATGAGATAATACTTTGAGCCGTCTTCGGTGGTGCGAAGCGGCGGTTCGACCAAAGAGTCTTCATCAAATTTCTTGGGATCAATCTCGCGCCCATGAATGGGCGAGAAGACGCGGAAGCCGTCGTCCGCGAGGCGCATGTCGTAGCCGTAGCTGGACGCGCCTGCCGAGATGATGCGCCGCCCGTCCACTTCGCGCACCAGTTTCTCATTGAAGGGATGAATCAACTGCGCTTCCTGCGCCATGCGGCGAATCCAGAGGTCCGATTTTACTGTCATGATGTTTCCTTGAAATAGATGAAGGATAAGAGAGCAACGCCTTTCGTCACGGCTTTGATTGAAATCGAATTTATTCGCTCTGAAATTTCAGAGCCTCATCTCAAATTTGAAATCTGAGATTTGAAATCT
>JBAWGU010000086.1:0-3985 GCA_049593215.1 Pyrinomonadaceae bacterium | reverse complement strand
GATCAGCGTGCATGGACGCAAAGGCACGGCGCGAGGACGATGCCCGTTTGATAAAGTCTCAATCATCGTTTCGGGGTCGTGGCGAAACCTGACCAGCCTTGCCTGCAAGGGATGATTGTCAGTGCGGACTCTTTTAAGCTCAAGCGAGGCGCGCTCGAAAGCTAAAATTTCCTGAAGGTATGCGATGCGCAAATCTCGTCTGCGTCTCTCAAGATGATCGCAGAAGGCTAAAGACTCTTCCAGAAAATAGAAGCTCATGGCATGGCGGTTGGACCAGAAGAGATTGACCTCGCGCGCCAGTCTTTGATTTCCCAGAAGCACACAGGTCATCGGCAGCATCAAGAGGATTTTGCTGAGACGGAACCCTTTGTAGAGCGTTCGTGTGATGGCGAGGCCATTATCCTCAGCCACTTGCAAGAGCCTTCTTCTTTCTAAGACTGTCAAATCATCCGAGAGCACAGCTTCCCTTTCTTCACGCACGCGGTCACGAAAAGACGGATCGGCGACGAGCCGCGCCAGACTTGCTTGAAAGCATCGCTGGCTCATGCCGCTTCCCGCTCTTGCATCTGCTTGCGCTGTCGCCACATCGTTTTCATACGCCTGATCTCATCCGTCAATCGCTCGTCTCCCACTTCGACAAACCACGAGCCAAGCAACTCGAAAACTATTCCTCCGAGATTCGGGCAGCGCGGCAGAGTCCATTCCAACAACTCCCAGACAGGCGCAGGAGTTGTGCCCGAGTGCGCGTCCAGATAGTAGCCTTCGTATTCCATTCCTCCGGCAAGATGAATCTCCAAAACTCTTCGCAGGTCGAGCGCGTTGAGGAAGGCGTAAGGGTCTGTCCCATGATTGCGACAGTTGGTGTAGAGATTATGCAGGTCCAGAAGCAGGTAGCAGCCGCTCAACTCGCAGAGACGATTGAGAAACGCTGCCTCGTCAAATTCCTGGTCCACGAAGTCGAAGAAATAGACATTGTTTTCAAGCAGAAAGGGAACGGGGATGCGAGACTGCACTTCCAGAATGCGCGGGACAAGAAGCTCAAGAGTCTCTTCATCATAAGGCAGAGGAAGCGTCACGCCGACGTTCATCTCCAACGGCTCATGCTCTACTAAATTGTAAGCCAGATGATCGCTGTGCCAGGGAAACTGAAGCCAATCATGCCAGCGAGCTATCTGAGCGATGTGGTCCAGATCGAAACGGTGCGCGCTTCCGATTGAGAGTCCGATGCTGTGCGGAATGACAGGCAGGCGCTCTCTCATTTTTTTCAGAAAACCTGTTCCCGAAAGGTCTTCCACATACCTTTGTGGCTTGTCCGGGCCTAAATCCGTCCACAGAATATCAGGGACAACTTCGAGAAAGTCGAAGAGGTTGGAATTGTTTTCAATGAAAGAGCGCAGCGCGGGCTGATAAGCCAGACCGACGCCTAGTTCCGGCACAACTTGCATATCGCTCATGTCTTTGGGATCACTGTGAGAGTGAAAACGTTTTAAGCGCGCCACCAGCTTCGGAGATAAAGGAAGAGACTTTCCTCTTCAACGAAGCTGGCGGCTTTGTTTACCAATCAGGAGATAGCAAACAATTCTGACAGAAGAGCCGGACGGTTAGCGAAGCTTTCTCATCGTCTCTGGGTTCTCGATGATGACGCGATCCAATCCTGAGAAACATGGATTGCAGCCGCCAATGCCGGGTTTCTTAAAGGTCAGTTGTCGCGCAAGGTCTTTGACGAGCCTGTCAAAGGGCGTTTTTGATGTGGCGGTAATTCTGACAACCTGCTGTCTGACGGAAGGGGAAGCTACAGCTCTACTCGAAGCTCCCTTCTTTAAAGAAGCGGTCTTTTTTGCGCCACCCGTTTTTGCAGCGCCCTTTTTCGCGGCGGTTTTTGTTGCCATAGTTTAATGTTGCTCCTTGAAGGTCAGGGCATCGCTTGCTGCGAAGCTCTGACGGGTTGAATGAGATGCGATAGACTACAGAGCGTCCATCGCAATCAATGAAACTACTGCGGACCGGGCGAGGAGGTCGGGACACCAGAGATCAAGCGAAGACTCACAAACTGAAAAACAGAAACGAATGGCTCGCTCATCAAAGGCAGACTAAGATTATTCTGGGCCACTGTCTATGTCAATAAAATCTTTTTCAGGTGTTGACGGTTTACGGTTCGCGCTTTATATAAGGGATGAGGGATAAGGGATGAGGGATGAAGTAAAGACAAATGCTTTTATTTCATCCCTCATCCCTCATCCCTTATCCCTTATGAAAATCACTGCCACCATCATCACCTTCAACGAAGCCGAAAACATTCGCGCCGCCTGTCAGTCCGTCTCATGGGCCAACGAGATTCTGGTTGTGGATTCCGAATCAACGGACGCGACGCGCGAAGTTGCCGAAGCTTGCGGCGCGCGCGTCATCACGCGTGCATGGCCCGGCTTTGCAAGGCAGAAACAGTTTGCGGCAGACGAAGCTCAACACGAATGGATTTTCAGTCTTGATGCAGACGAGCGCGTTTCAGACGAGTTGCGCGCCTCAATCGAAGACCTGCTGTACACGAAAGAGGACCAACTCGCGGACGGATACCGTATCCCGCGCCGCTCTTTCTACATGGGTCGCTGGATTCGCGGCGGCGGCTGGTATCCTGACCATCAACTCCGCCTCTACAAAAAATCTAGCGGGCGCTGGGAAGGACCATTCATACACGAATCCGTCAAGATGGACGAAGGCTCGCGCATCGAAACGCTCACAGGCGACATACTGCATTACAGCGTGCGCGACGCTGCCCAGCATCATCGCATGATCGGAGAACGCTACGCACCGCTCGCCGCCAGACAGATGTATGAACAGGGCCGCAGGACTTCCGCGCTACGCGTCGCCACGGCTGGCCCGATTGCTTTCACACGCAGCTTCATTCTCAAAGGCGGCTTCCGCGACCGCCTGGCCGGATTCGCCATCGCACGCTTCGCCGCGCACCACGCCTTCCTCAAGAATTTAATGCTCTGGGAAATGCAAAAAAGCGGTGATAAGTGACAGGTGATGGGATTTAAATTACTTCCGTTTTGATGTCCGTTTAGCCGCTTGTTTTTTTCTACTTCTTTTCGATGGCTTTGCTGGTTCAACATATTCGGTAGCTGGCCCTAGAAGATTTATTTCAGGAATCTCACGAGCCTGAACATCAATAATACGGTCATCCTTAGCAATACTTTCGATGTTTTATGCGAATCAGTAGTTGAAAAGACAGACAAACGGTAGATTGAGTAGAATTTTCTTACCATGGAAAACCTACTGGTTGAAATCTACCTGTTTGTCTGCCACGTCTACGATACTTCGGCAGCGACCTGTTTTCAACGCTTGAGCAATAACCGGGAACCAGAGTTTACTGACCAAGAGTTAATCACCATTTGGTTCTTCGCTCACTTTGAGGGCTGCTTCGAGAAAAAGAAGATGCATCAATTGATACTCAAGTATTGGCGGTCATGGTTTCCACGCTTGCCCAGTTATCAAACTTTCGTCCTGCGTCTGAACCGCTTAGAGCCTAGTTTTCAGACGCTCGGCGCGCTCCTGTCCGGCGCGTTAGAGGCCACGCGCACGCCGGAAATTGACCATCTGGTTGACTCCTTACCTGTGATGCTCGCTCAACACGGCCACTCTTACAGAGCGCGGGTCGCGCGCGAAGTGGCTGATATTGGATATTGTGCCGCCAAGAAGACTCGCTTTCACGGTGTGCGCCTGCACTGCATTGCGCAACGACGGGCGCACCGCCTCCCGCTGCCCGCACAAGTCTGGCTCTGCGCTGCCTCGCCTCACGACTCCAAAGCCTTCATCCAACAGCAGCCGGAAATAGCCACCACCGAATTGTTTGGCGATTTAGCTTACCCGACTCCAGAAATCATCAATCATTTGAAAGAACAACAGGCGCGGCTCATCGCCCCGCAGAAAAAGCCGAAAGGAAAAGAGCTATCAGATGCCGAGAAATACTACAACAGGCTGGTGCGTT
>JBAWGU010000085.1:0-4683 GCA_049593215.1 Pyrinomonadaceae bacterium | reverse complement strand
GGTCCGGAGGTTCTCGAATACACGGACGCGCCTGAGCCTGAGATTAAAGCGAATGAAGTTCTGGTTGAAGTGAGAGCGTGCGCGCTCAATCACCTTGACGTGTGGGTGCGCGGCGGTCTGCCCGGCATAGAGATTCCCATGCCGCACATCCTCGGCAACGACATCGCGGGCATTGTGCGCGAAGCGGGCGCGCTGGTTGATTGGGTGCGCGCAGGCGATGAAGTGATGTTGCAGCCCGGCGTCTCCTGCGGTCACTGCATAGAGTGCCTGCGCGGTCAGGACAATCTCTGCCCTCAATATGACATGCTCGGTTACAGGCGCAACGGGGGTTACGCGGAACTTGTCGCCGCGCCCGGCGTCAACGTGATTCCTAAACCGGAGAATTTGAGTTTTGAAGAAGCGGCGGCGTTGCCGCTCGTGACGGTGACGGCGTGGCACATGCTCGTGACGCGCACAAATGTTCAGCCGGGCGAAGACGTTTTGATTCATGCGGCGGGGAGCGGCGTTGGCTCAATCGGGATTCAGGTTGCTAAGCTGCGCGGCGCGCGTGTTATTGCAACGGCAGGCTCCGATGAGAAGCTTCAGAAAGCGCGTGAGCTTGGTGCAGATGAGACCATCAACTATACAAACGCCGATTGGCCCAAGGAGGTCAGGCGACTGACGGGCAAGCGCGGCGTTGATGTCGTCTTCGAGCATACGGGCGCAGAGACATGGCCCGGCTCGATTCTTTCGCTCGCCAAAAACGGAAGGCTCGTCACGTGCGGCGCGACGAGTGGTTACGATGCGCGCACAGACCTTCGGCAAATCTTCTATCGCCACCTCAACGTGCTCGGCTCTTTCATGGGATCGAAAGCTGAGTTGCTTGACGCGATGAAGTTCATCGAGCGCGGGCAGATTCGCGCAGTCGTTGACCGCACGCTGCCGCTCGCAGAAGCGCGGCGCGCGCATGAGTTGATGGAAGACCGCGCGCAGTTTGGCAAGCTCGTTCTCATTCCATAAGATTTTTTGTAAGGGAGAAAAGTTTTGAGCAAAGAGACTGCGCTGCTTGTCGTTGATGTCCAAAGGGGCGTCGTTGATTGGTCTAAAGCGGAAGCCGTTGGCGAAGAGGTCTTAGCGCACATCAACGATCTCTTGAAGCGCGCACGTCGGTCAAACACGCCCATCATCTACATTCAGCATGACGGCTATGACGAGAGCAGTCCTCTCTACGCAGGCACAGAAGGATGGCAGATTCATCCCGGCATCGCGCCCGCCGAAGGCGAGACTGTGATACGCAAACGCGCGTCAGACTCTTTCTACGCAACCACGCTCAAAGAGCATCTTGATGCGATGGGCATCAGGCATCTCGTCATCACAGGATGCCGCACGCAGTATTGCGTTGACGCAACCTGCCGCAGCGCAGTCTCGCTCGGCTACGATGTCACGCTCGCCGGAGATGCTCACACGACGATGGACACGGCAAATCTCACAGCCGCGCAGATCATCGCGCATCACAACGAGACGCTGGATGAGTTCGGTAACGACGAGCACATTGTAAGATTGAAAAATTCGAGTGAGATTGAGTTCGTATAGAAGAATATAAAGCAAGAACGATTCACCGCGGAGGCGCAGAGCGTACGCAGAGTTTGCGCAGAGAGGCTGAATGTCATTCAATCCTCTGCGCCTGTCTCTGCGCTATCTCTGCGCCTCTGCGGTGAATATTACGTCCCTTATGCTCGACTGAAAAACGATCTGGCGACTTTTTTGAATGGAATCCTTATTCAATCACTTTCCCGTGTAATCCTCAATCGTGAACCTCTGGCGCAGAGCCTCTAAGGTTGCAGTCTCAAAGTCGAAGTTCGTGCCTGCGATGACGCGCTTGCCTTCGTCAGTTGTGATGATATCAACAAATTTCATTTCCGGTTTTCTCAAAAGGTCTGCGTCCTCCTTATCTATTTTTCCGCCTTCCTTGCGCGAGAAGACATAGACGTGAGAGAAGCCGCCCTGCCGTATGAATTGCAGGTCGCGCTCAAACTGCGTGCGCGGCGTTGGCGATGGTTGCGAGGGCGTGCTGGAAGTATTCGATGCTGTCTCAACGCCGCTGCTGCCGTGACAGCCATAGAGAAAGAGCGCGGCGAGCGCGAGGGTTAAGAGCTTTGCTGTTGGTCCAAAAGTTTTAGTCTTCACTTTTGACATTTGCCCTTTTACTTTTGCCTTCTTACTGCCCATCATCCTCTTCGTCGCTGCCGCTATCATCAACGTTCTGGTCGCTTTCATCGGGTGGCGGCGCACCTTTTTGATCGCGTATGTGGAGCACCGTGCAGTCGTTGTCTTCATAGACTTGCTCGAACCAGCCGCTATCGAGCGCGTTGTTGTAGAAATCGTTGTGGTCGTCCGTGTTGTCCGTGAAGACATAGTGCGCGCCGAAGCGGTCGCGTATGAGCGGGCCGGGGTCTTCCTCTTTGCCTGTGGTGATGCGGTCGTAGAGGTCTGAGAGGTCTTTGTTTTTGTCCAGCAGGTAAGTCGGGTCGAGGCCGCTGACGTAAGCGTGAGCGGGGTCGTAATAGAACATGCGCGGGAAATCGTCCCAGTCTGTGTTAAAGACCACCTCGCCCGCAGGCACGTTCTTCTCTATCCACTCCATCCCGCCCTTGTAGTAGTCGCGCTCGGCGCTTTCATGTATGTCCTTCGCCGTCACGTGCAGGTTGAGCGCGAGCACGCCGCCAATCAAGATTGCCACCACCGCCGCCGCAGTCCATCTCAACATCTCTCTGCGCTGAGATTCGACAGCCTGACGCTCATCGCTCCTGTCAAGAAAGGGCTGCAACTCGTCAAGCACGCTTTCAGGCAGTCGGCCCAGAGCATCGCGTGCGCCCGCAAGGATTGGTTTCAAAGAGAAAGCTGCGAAGAGGACTGCAAAGGGAGGCCAGTATTCCGCTATGCGTTTCCAGCGCGCAATCATAATCAGCAGCACTGTCGAGAAGACGAGCATGAAGAGCGGATGCTGCGCACGCTTCTTATCACTCCAATCGAATGCGATGTAGCCTGCGACCATCGCCACGCACGCGATGAGAGAGTTATTCAAAAATTCCCAGGTGTCGTATGGATACCACTCGCCGCCGACCTTCGTTGTAAATTCCGAGCCTCTCAAATTCACTTTCATCAAAAAGTGTTCGTAGAAGAGCGTGAGGTTGTGCGGGAAGTAAGGGTTAATCATTAAGCCTGCGGCGAGTCCGATGAAGACCCACACGACAGGTCGCCACTCTACGCGCCGTTCGCTCCAACCGATAATCGCCGTCCAGATTCCGGCGGCCACCAGCAGCAGCAGGGCCAGATCGTAAGCGAGCATGAAGAGGAACGCGAGCGGCAAGAGCCAGATATACTTGCGCTCGAAGAGCAGATAAATCCCCAGCACCATGAAGACAATCGTGAAGGGTGGGGCCTTCGCCATGTTCATGCGATAGAGAAAGGGAGTCGAGCAGGCGAGGAGCGCGACGAGCCAGAGCACGGGGTAGCGTATGCGGTAGCGTATGACGAGCCAGTAGCAGGAGAAGACCGCGAGGCTCGCAAAGATTACGGCTGAGACTTTCGCGCCCAGACGCAGATCGCCGAACCATGTGAAAGGAATTTGAAGAATGTGAAAGAGCAGGTGATGGTCAACATAGTCCTTCGGGTTGAGCGTGGTGAGCGGCAGCCATTTGAACTGCGGCGGGAAGTGGCCCGACCTGATTGACTCCCACAGCGTTCGGCTCCACTTGATGTGATAGTAGCCGTCGAAGTCGCCGCAGCAGATTGACTGCGTTCTCCATTGCAGCCAGACGAACATTGCCACAATCGTCACGCCGCCGAGGGCCAGATAAACGGCGCGCGCCAGAGCCTCCGACTTGATAAACGCTCGCGCCCTTCTAGCGCGACTCAAATCTTCAGTCGCAATCCCGCCTTTCTGAACATCTTCCGCCGTTGCCATAAAATTAAACGATGAACGCGGAATGATGAACGATGAAGTAAAAGCTTTTTTGCCTTTCATTCATCGTTCATCATTCCGCGCTCATCGTTTCCTCTTCAGTCTCGTAATCTTTCGATGAGTTCGAGGAGCGTCATCGGGTTGATGGGTTTGGTGAGATGCGCGTTGAAGCCGGATTGAATTGCGCGCTCGCGGTCGTCGTACATCGTAAAGCCCGTGACGGCAATCATCGGCACGCCGTAGTAGTCGGGCAGAGTGCGCACGGCTTCCGCCAGCTCGTAGCCGTTCATCTCCGGCATCCCGATGTCCGAGACGATCACGTCAAAGCGCTGGCCGCGCGCGGCCCTGAGAGCTTCAAAAGCGGAATCGGCAGTGACCACGTTGTAACCCGCGTGGCGCAGGAAAGTAGCCAGCATCTCTGTCACGTCCTGCACATCGTCAACCACCAGCGCGCAAGGTTTGTCCCTGTTCGCCTGCGGCTCACCCTCCACGTAGGAAAATTCAGACGCGCGGTCTTCAACCTCGTCTGCAAAAAGATAATCTGATAAGAGCGCCGGACACATGTTGGTAACCAAAGCCGTAGAGACCGAAGCGGGGGACATTTGCGGCATCCTTTTTCTTTTCGGAAAAAATTTCTCTGGGGGATGAAAGCTCAAGCATTGTACTCCAAACTCACGAACGGTGAAAGCAGGAAAGTAGTTTTCAGTTTTCGGTTTTCAGTTTTCAGTTGGTTGAGCCAA
>JBAWGU010000084.1:0-2677 GCA_049593215.1 Pyrinomonadaceae bacterium | reverse complement strand
GCTTTTAGCAACATGGCCTTCATATTTGCCGCGCTCGCTGAGCCGCTCTGAAGCCTGATAGAGGGCATTGTCTTCTGGTCCATGCACGGGGCGGTCGCTCTTCTGCGCGTCGAACATTGTCCACTCCATCAACTTGTCCGTCAGGCGCGGCGCATAATTATTTGCGGCTGAGATGGCTTTGCCTCCGCCGCCGACAAAGACGTTGCGCTCCGGTTGTTCCGCGCAATGCAGTATTGCTTCCGCGACGACTTCGGGCGCGTACACGGGCGGAGGAACAGTCGGCTCGACTTCCATGTAGTTCTTTGCGTTCTGCGTGAACGGCGTATCAATCGAGCCGGGCTGGATGAGCGTCACGGAGATGGGCGCGTGGTCCGCTTCCAACTCCATGCGCAGCGCGTCCGTGTATCCCTTCACGGCATGTTTCGATGCGCTGTAAGCTCCCTGCAAGGGAATCGCGCGGTCAGAGACTGTGCTGCCAACATTGATGAGCGCGCCGCCGCGCCCGCGCAGGTGTTCCGCGGCAACGCGCGAGCCATAGACTATGCCCCAGAAGTTTGTCTCAAAGAGTCTTCTTTGATCTTCTATCGAAACCTCCATCAGCTTGCCGTAGATTGAGACGCCTGCATTGTTAATCCATGTCTCGAATCCACCGAAACGTCTAATGGCAGCATCGGCGATGCGGCGATGGTCCTCTTCGCGTGAGACATCCGCGACGACGTGTATGGCTTCGCCGCCGCGTGATTTGATCTCTTCAACAAGCTGGCGCAGAGCCTCTTCGCTGCGTGCGGCAGCGACTACGTTTGCGCCACGCTCTGCGGCCAGACGCGCCGTCGCTAAACCGATGCCGCTCGATGCTCCTGTGATGACGACTGTTTGTTCGTTCAGTTTCCTGAGTTGATAGTTCATTGCTGTTTCCCCTTGTTGGATGGTGAATTGATATGAAAGAAAAGGGTTCACGCAAAGGCGCAAAGAAAAGAAGAACCAAAGAGGACGATGAAGCATTCAACTCCTTTGGTCTTTCTGTTCTTCGCGTCTTTGCGTGAACCTTCCATCTGCCCCTTGTTCAATATCCCTGTTTCAATAACGCAGACGCCTGTGCTCGACCATCAGGCAGCGATCCTGCACGACCTTGATTCCGGCCTGCGCGAGTTGCTCGGCTACCACATCGTTGCGAATGCCTGATTGAAACCAGACGGCTCTGGGCTTCTTCGCAAGCATGTCTTCGAGGTGCGCGGGGATGTCTTCGGCGCGGCGAAAGACATCAACGAGGTCTATCTCGCCCGGCACGTCTGTTAATTTTAGATAAGCCTGCTGGCCCAGAATGAGATTCGCTTCCGGGTGATGAACAGGCACAGGCACAACTTCCAACCCTGCCGTCACAAGATACTGCGGAACGTAGAAAGCCGGCTTGTACGAATACTCTTCAGTCCTCATCCCCAGCACAGCTATGCGCCTTGTCCGTTCAAGCAGAGCTTTGATGCCTTCGCTGTCTTTAATAAGATTTTCCTGCCAGCTCATCACTATCTCCCTTTTAGTCAAAGCGGAAAGACACAAAAGAGTGCATCGGTGTAGCCCATCCATACGTGCGCCTGCCTTGTACCCCAATGCGATTGCCCGTAAATATCTTGATATTGATGATTCGCCATTAACGTGCTTGAAGAAATCAGCAAGCAAGATGCCAGAAACGCTGCGGCAAGCTCTGCGTTGATGAATTGTACGGAGAATGGATGAAAAGCGTTTATCTTTCCACTCGCAACTTTGTCAGAACGTGTTTTAGTTGAGCGAATTGCCAGACGGCAAACACGCAAATGAGATAATTTCCTGTCATCGTTTTCGGCACACCGAGTCAACTCAAGAAGATGAAGGGAACGCACATGAAAAGATTACTATTGCTTATGGTGTCATTAGCCCTGACAGCTTTCTGCTGGGGCTGTTCAAGCGACACGACGACGACAAACAACGGCAACGGAAACGTCAACACGACCACGACAACTACGACAACCTCAACGACTGCGAATGCGAACACGGCGACAACGGCTAACGCGAACACGAATGCGAACGCCAGCGCGACGGCGGCGGGCGGCGCGGATAAAGAGTTTGCGATGAAGGCGGCGGGCGGCGGGATGGCCGAAGTCGAACTCGGCAGGCTCGCTATGAAAAACGGCCAGAGCGCGGCTGTCAAACAGTTTGGGCAGCGCATGGTCACAGACCATTCGAAGGCGAACGAAGAGCTAAAGGCCATCGCTGCTTCTAAAGGAATCACTTTGCCTGCGGAGATGAGCGCGGACGGTAAAGAGATGATGGAGAAACTCTCTAAACTGAAGGGCGAAGAGTTCGACCGCGCTTACACGGACGGGATGGTCGAAGACCACACGAAGGATGTCGCAGAGTTTAAGAAAGAAGCGGAGACGGGCACGGACAAAGACATTAAAGCCTTTGCCGCAAAAACCCTGCCCGTAATTCAGGGGCACCTGCAAATGGTACAGGGGCTTGCGCCAAAGGAGCGCAAAGAAGCGGCGCAGGAGAAGCCCAAGCCCAAGATATAAAGCAGGGCAAAAGGTAAAAGTCAAAAAGTAAAAGTCAGGCGGAGAGCCGCTTTTAATTAAGAAGCTCAACTTGAGTGATTTAATTAAGAGTTGGCTTCCCCTGACTTTTGCCTTTTCAGATGAGCAGCCGG
>JBAWGU010000083.1:0-4144 GCA_049593215.1 Pyrinomonadaceae bacterium | reverse complement strand
GTCCGGGCGGCTCTACATCGCGCTCTCTGATCAAGAACATCAGTTACTCTCTCTTACTTTTCGACGACGAGTTACCGGACACGACAGGAGCGGAACTGAAACGCTTTGCCAGCTCATCAGCGTATTGTAAGAAGCCGCCAGTCGTTATCTTTAAGAAGTCGGATGAGTTTAGCTTGCTGGTTCAGACTATTATCGAGTTACTCGATTAAACATTAACTTCACAACAACCCGCGCTCTTTCACTCTTAAATAAGTCTCAAGCAAAGACGGCGCGAGCGCGGCGGCTGTGACATCCAGAGCGAGGCCGCCCTGTGATTCGACCAGACGGAGCGCGGCCTCTCTCTGGTGCATGATTTCTTCCGCGACGGATTGCCTGAAGAGATCGCGCACAGCCTGCGGCACGTCGCGGACGGCGGCTTTCAAATCACGATCACCGATGGTCACGACTAAAGGCAGGTGGCGCGGGCGCAGCAGGCGCAGAGAGGTGAGCAGGTCGCGCGAGCCTTCTTCGTCAACGAGGTCTGTGAGGACGACGACGAGCGCGCGGCGTTTGCAGTTGGCGGCGATAAACTCGAAGGCGCGCGCGTATGAAGGCTCAATCATCTCCGGCTCTATGTTGTGCAGGGCTTCTAGGGCGGCGTCCATGTGCTCCATGCCGCGCTTCGGCGGAAGATAAACTTTCGGCCTGCGGCCAAAAACCATCAAGCCAGCGTTATCGCCGCCGCGCGCCGCAGCAGACATCAGCGCCAGCGTCGCATGAACTCCGTAATCCAGCTTCGTCTCGCGCTCAATGCGCGCAGTCATCAAACGCCCCGCATCGAGCGCAATCAGAATCGTCTGGTCCCGCTCAATCTGATACTGCCGCGTGACCAGCTTTCCTCTGCGCGCCGTCGCCGTCCATGAAACGTGGCGCAGCTCGTCGCCGCGCACGTAATCGCGCAGTGATTCAAACTCTCTCCCTTCGCCGCGCCATGAAGTCTTGCGATGCGAGGCGACAAGCGAGCGAGCGCCCAAAGCTTTCAACTCGGCTTCACGCGCGCGACGCATGTTCGGATAGACTTTGACTGCTGTGGGCTGGCCCACGCGCACCTGACACCAGACAAGGCCGAAGCGGGAAAGATAACGCACAGCCGTCTGCCCAAACTCGAAACGCCCGCGACGCGGCGGCGTGAGCGAGTAGATGAGCATCGCGGAAGTTTGCGCTTCCACGTTCATGCGCGCCTCGCGCGCTCCCGTCAAAGACATCTCCGGCGGATACTCGTCCTTGAGCATCAGCGCAAGATCGCGCGGCGTGTGGTTGGAAACTTTCAAGCGCACAGCCGTCTGCGCGCCGATGGCGAACCGCCCGTCAAACTCTCGCTCAATAGTGATGCCTTTGGGCCAGAGGCTCAGGCGCGCGTCCAGAAATGCAAAGATGAAGAGCGCGAGGTCATAGGCGACGGCAGCCCAACGCAGACCGGGCCGCCCCCACGAAAGCGAGAGCGGCACGAACCCGACTGCCAGAAGCACGTAGAAAAGTTTGGTGAAGACGAAGCGCATCTGTAGTGGCTTCACATCAACTGCTGCAACTCTGCCATCAACCTCCACGCTGTGTATGACAGCGACGCGAAGAAAATCACGTCTGCCAGCACGCTCGTCAGCACGCCCGTCAGAGCCAGCCCCTTCCCGCCATACCTGACCGGCTGCTTCCAGCTTTTAATCAGCGCGTAGATGCCGAATATCAGACCAATGAAAGGCAGGCCGAACAGCACGACTATCATCAGGTAGCGGACAATAATCATCATCGGAAACGTCCCGGCGCTTATTCTCAGCATCGGATAGACTATGCCAAAGGCCATGCCTTTAGTCAGACCTGTAATGCCGCAGACGGCGACCAGCAGCAGGCTCAGGACACCAAGAATCACAGAGATTAGTGCCGCGCCTTTGCGCTTCTTCTCCTGCGGCGCGGATGGCGCGACAGGCGTTGCCCCGTACTGTTGCCCGTACTCGACCGGCTGTTGATTCGCACCCCAATCACTCGCCGCTTGCGTAGGCTCAGGCGTCTGGTATGGCGCGGATTCCGGGGGCGCGTATTGCGAGGTGAGCGGCTCTGCGAAGGCAGAAGCAGGCGTCGCTTCCGAAAGCAAAGATTCGGACGGAGCGCGGTCAACAGTTCTTTCTCCATCAAACGCAGAGGAAGACATGGAAGGCGCGGGCGGCGTCGGTTCTGTAGGCTCGCTCATCCGGGGCGGGGGCGTGCCGAGGATTGTCTGGAAAGGGTCAAAGCTCTCTTCACGCGCGGGCGGCGGCTCATCCGCTTTCTCTTCAAGAGCCGCGCGCTCTTCTTCCACTGGAGGAGCAGGCGGCTCTGCGAAGCTTGAAGACGACGAAGCAGGCGTTGCGACCATCGTTCTGAGAGGATCAAGCTCAACAGGCTCCTCTTCTTCGCGCGGCGGCGAAGGCATTGGCGGCGGCGTTGATTCGCGCGCTGGCGGTGCGTCGTCTGTGGCAGAGGGCTTGGGCGTGGCGACGATAGTTTGGAGAGGATCAAACTCTACCTCTTCTATCTCCTCCAGGCGCGTGCCGTCCTGCGGGCAAAATTTCTGGTCATCTTTGGTGTAGGTGCGATTGCATGTCGGACAACGCTTCATTGTCTCTCTCCATTTCTTTCCCGTTAAGGGCGCGCTTGAGTTGACCACATATACAAATAGCGATTATTGAAAGAGCTGTCTGCTCCAGCCGGGTAAAAGAATGAGCACAGTATATACCCCGAAGCAAATACAGGTGAGATGAAAAACTGTCCGCCCCGCGCCGACCGCGTGCGGCTGATCTTTGAGCAGCATCAGAATAATATTCAGGCCGATGAGCAAAATCGAAGCGAAGATAATGGCGACCAATCTCGACCCGCTCTTAAAACTTAAAAGCCCCGTGCCGATTTGGAAAAACCAACTGGCTACAGTGAGCAGTAGAACGCTGACGCCTAACAGCGCGAAGAAGCCCGGCCTGCTCTTATCAGCCTGCATCAGACCTGATACTTCAAGCGTGCTCAGAATCCATAGCAACAAAACGAAGAGGCCGAGAAACGCAGCGAAGACTATAAACGCCATCCCGATAATCTTCACCTGAAGCTTCATCAAATCTTCTCTCATCCTTTTCAGCGCGGCACTTCCGTAGTCTGCAAAATATCTGTAATCACGGCATCGGGAGTCGCGCCGTCAAGCTCTGCTTCCGCACGCAAAGACAAACGATGACGAAGCACAGGACCGGCAATATCCCTGACATCATCCGGCGTCGAAAACTCTCTCCCGCGCAAAGCCGAAAGAGCTTTCGAGCAGAGCAGGAGCGCGACCGAAGCGCGCGGGCTGGCCCCGTAATGAACGGAAGGATGCGCTCTGGTCCTTCGCACAATCTCCACGATGTAGTTCTGCACGCCCGCTTCCATCCGCGTGTTGCTCACGGCGATGCGGCATTTCGAGATGGCATCCGCATCAGCGAGCGGCACTATGTCAACCTGTTCGAGACGGCGCGCATTAAAGCCCGCGTCCCAGTTGGCGACGATGCGCTGCTCCGCCTCAAGGCCCGGATAGTCGAGCAGGATTTTTAAGAGGAAGCGATCAAGCTGCGCTTCGGGCAGAGGATATGTGCCTTCGTACTCGATAGGATTTTCCGTCGCCAGCACGGTAAAGAGCGGCGAGAGCGCATGAGCTTCGCCGTCAATCGTCACCTGTCGCTCTTCCATCGCCTCAAGCAGCGCGGCCTGTGTCTTGGGCGGCGTGCGATTGATTTCGTCCGCGAGAAGAATGTCTGTGAAGACGGGGCCGCGCCGGAGCATGAAGCTTGAGTTGGCGACGTTGAAGACGTTTGTGCCGGTGATGTCGGAAGGCATCAGGTCGGGCGTAAACTGTATGCGGCCAAAGCCCGCGCCGATGATGCGCGCCATCGTCTTGACAGTCAGCGTCTTCGCAGTTCCCGGCACGCCTTCAATGAGCGCGTGCCCCTCTGCCAGAATGGCAACCAGAATCTGCTCAATCGGCACGTCCTGCCCGACCACGACCTTACGCAACTGCGTCCTGATGTGCTCAATAGTTGAGGAGACGTATTCAAGCATGGAAGAGCAGGGATGAGGGATGAGGGATGAGGGATGAAATAAAAGCAGTTGTCTTTAC
>JBAWGU010000082.1:0-2731 GCA_049593215.1 Pyrinomonadaceae bacterium | reverse complement strand
ATCTTGAGCATCGTGCGTTTCTTCATAAAACCTCTTCTCCGCATGAGTGGCTCGCCCACCTTAGCGATAACTCACGCTAAGATTCGCCCACGCCCCGCAAGGTTGTCAACTAAATGCAGTTTACAGTTTTTGGTTTTCAGTTTTCAGTAAAAGCAACTTGTTCTTCTTCTGAAAACTGAAAACCGAAAACTGTAAACTGTTCCTATATTTCTCTGAGGCTTCCGGCGATTGCGCCGACGGCGGATTCGGCGAGTTCGTTTAGTGCGCCGTGACGGTGGCGCATGAGGCGGAAGCGCGCGGCGATCATGAAGCCGACGCTGAGGCCCAAACTTGAGTCCAGTTCGTATAGCTCTTCTGCCAGAGCTTTTTGCGAGACGCGCTCGAAGGCTTGTTGAAGTTCGCTGGCGGCTGTGTCCATGCCTTCGATTAAGATTACTTCAGTCTCGCTGCGGCCACGCCCGCGCCTGCGCGCATGTTCGCGCAGACGCACGCGCGCATCCTCTTGAATCTTGCCGGAAGAGATGACGACAAGGTGTGCGCCTTCAATCTCAGCGAGTTTGTCCAGCGCGCGGCGCGCGTGCGAGGCCGCCACGTCTCCGTCTCTCAACATGAAGAGAAACGGCTCGTTGCAAACGTCAACGAGGAGGTGCGTTTCTCCGTCGCCGTCAGTTGGTCCAGTGGCAATCTGCTTATCAGGCACGCCGAGTTCATTGAGCGCGATGCGCAGGCGATGAGCGAGCCATGAGCCGTCTTCGAGCAGCGTTGAAGTCGCTTCTGTCGGCGCGATTAACTCTTCAACCTTCTCGTCCGCGATGGCCGCGCCGCATTCGCTGCAAGTCGCGCGGCTCGCCGTGATCACGCTCAAAGCGTCCGGTGAAGGAAGACGAAAGAGAGCGCGTCCGACCTTGCGGCAACTGACCAAAACTTCGCGGCGCACAAGCCCGGCATCAGACATGCGGTTGATTAAGGACTTCGAGTTTAGTTCGCTCGTCTCATCTGCGAGCAGGTCTGCCACGCGCCCTTCCAGGTGAGCCTCACGAATGCGACGCAGCCAACGCCTCGCTTCTGCGTCTTCGAGAATCTCAAGCGCACGCACGCGCTCAAGCGTGGCGTCTGCGCGCTCAAGCGGCTGATCGCTTGAATCCGCGACTGCGCCAAAGCGCGCGAAGACCTGCGACGCGCTGCGCTCCTTCAACGTCCAATCATCAAAGCGCAGATGCGCTCCCGTGCTCCTCGTCGCATTGCGTTGCAGAGATTCGAGCGCATCGCTGATGCTGCGGCAGAAGGCGTTGAGTTTAATCAGCGGCTCGTCAAGATCAGCGCCATAGACAATCCCCGCGCGCATCCCTGCGGTCTCGTCTCCCTGCTCTCCAAAAATAAGAAATAGGGCCGAATCAACGAAGCAGAAGACATCGCCGCGCACATACATTGCGCCGTCTTCCGTCTCAGCCCAAGAGGCTATGGCGCGCTCCATCTCGCTCACGCGGTCAGGCGAAAGAAGAGCCTGCTCGTAACAGTAGAGGCGCGTCGAACGAATCAAAGGAACAAGCCCCTTCTCCTGCAACTTCTCAAGCAGCGCGATACGCAAAGCGCCCTCAACCGTCTGCCCCGAACTCTTGCTCTCGACAAAAAGCATATCTGACTTTATCTCCTCTCGCGCCGCGAATGCTATCACGCCCACACCTAAAATAAAATGATGAACTAAAAGCTGTCCGTCGTCCGTTGTCAGTTGTCAGTTGTTTTGAGTCTTAGCAGCGTTGAATGCTTTATCTTTAGGATTCAACTTACCAAACACAAACAACGGACCACTGACTACGGACAACGGACAACGGACAGCTTTTCATTCATCTTGACCGTAAAGTGTTTTGTGATGGGACGCATGGACGATGATGCGTCAACTAAATCATCTTCTGCTGACCGGATGATGAACCCTTTCAGTTCGCTTTGAGAGAGCCGATTGTGAGTTATCACAAAACAGTCACATTGCTTCTTGTCCCGCTCTACTGCACTCTGTAGAATGAGAATTCGTTGCAGAGGCCAAGGCAACGCAGTAGAAGTAGAAAGACCCCACAAAAAAAGCAATCCCTAAAAAGCAAGACGCTAAACTTTAAGAGAGGTGAACGCACCCCATCTATGATTTTGAGAAGAATGTTCCCCTGCATGTTGATGACATGCTTCGCTCTCAGCGCGTTTGCGCTGTCAGCCAATGCGCAGACCGAAACCTTTCGTCCACGCCATACTATAACCACCACAGAACAAGACGATGTTCCGACGCTCGAAAACGATCCTGTCATTGTTTCCCTTGCGGAGGATGAAGATTTAGCGATTGACGCAGTTGCGCCCGCGCCGCGCACTTTGCGCTCGACGCGCTTTGAGCAACTGCTGGCCTCAGCCATTGACTCTCGTCTCGGCTCGCCCTACGTCTGGGGCGCGACCGGTCCGAGAGGTTTCGATTGCTCAGGCTTTGTCTGGAGTTCGTTTCAACAGGTAGGCATCTACTTTGATCGTGAGAGCGCGCGACACCTCTGGTCACGCTTCGCGCCCGCGCGTGAAACGGAAGAGTTCAAGTTTGGCACGCTCGTCTTCTTTAGCGGCCTCACGCACATCGGCATCGTCGCGGATGATAAAGGCTTCTATCACGCCTCGCGTCATCACGGCGTGGTCTATGCGCCCTTTAACAAATACTGGCTCGCGCGCATTGACGGCTTTCGCCGCGTGCCCATGCCCGCGC